>JAQVEI010000134.1 GCA_028697695.1 Lentimicrobiaceae bacterium | reverse complement strand
GAATGGCTTCCTGACTTGTCCTGCGTTCGGTAATATCCCGTATGATGGCATGTATCCCTTCAAATCTTCCCGGAGCTATAACAAAAGGGGCCGAAATAATCTCCACCCAGCACATGCTTCCATCTCTGCATTTGAGTTCCACCTCTGTATGTTGAGGAATAATTTCACCATCGAAATCATTTCCGGCGATCAACTCCTGAAAATTGTTCCAAAGTTTTTTAAGACGGGAATAGGAATCGGCAGATAAAGCAGATATCAATAGTTTAGGAGTAAATTCATTGGTTTTATAACCGGTAAGTTGTGTAAAGGAAGGACTTAGAAAAACCAGATTGCCCCTGGCATCAATGACACAAAATACATCCGGCACATTTTCGGCTACTATTTTAAAAAGTGCATTGCGGCTGCCCGATATCATACTTTTTCTCATCATAGGTGTAATATCGCGCAACAGCGTAAACATAAACTCTCTTTTACCGATTACTACAGGTACTTTAAGTACGCTAAACAGGCAGTCGTCTTCCTTATCTTTCAGTTCGATAAAAAACTGATGCTGCTTGCTTTCACGCATCAATTGCGGATCATGTGTTTGTCCGTGTTCAAGCATTTGCTCTATGGCAGTAATCCATAAAGGCAAGGCATCAAAGTCGAAATCTGCGTAAGGGTGAGCCGAGCTTTTTCCCTTAAAGGTATAGGTAGCCGGAACGCCACTTTCATCGGTTAAATAAGTATACAATAATCCTATACAGGTAAATTCCTCCGACATCAAATGCGTATGCCGTAAACCTGAAGCTTGGGTAAGGTCTGTTATCATCATGAATTAATTAAACTCTGTGACCTGCCGATATGGCAGCAAAGTTAACTATTAATGTACCAAATTTAAGGAAGTAACCCCATTATTGCAAAGAAAAGGTAAATTTAAATTGATTCCGGGCAGCCCAAATGAAAGGACATGACTGTGGTAAATTATATTGCCATTCTCTTTAATCTATTTCTTCTTCCGGTTGTTCAATGCTTTTGAGAATATCAGTGACTTCCTTTTCGGTGGAGCTCAATTTATTGCGGCAAAATTTAATGAGCCATGCGGCCCTCTTCACTTTTTCCGACAGCTCGTCTATACCTATGGCTGCATTTTCAATTTCGTTGACAATTTGCTCCAGCTCAATAATGGCTTCAGCATAATCAAGAGTTTTATTCATTTTTCTGTAATTGTGTTTATTGTACTGATTAACTTTTGTTCAAAGGTTTCGGTTTCAATAGTGGTACCGGGTTCGGGTTTATGTGTGGATGAAATTGCTTTACCTTGAAACCGGGTGATAGAGAAGCCTCTTTTGAGTATATTCACCGGGTCGAGCAATATAATGCGCTGATGCAGGCCTGTAAGCCCGGCAGTGTATGTACTATGGAAGTGTTTGTAATAAACCTTAAGAAATTTTATCTGTTCTGATAGATGTCGTTGCTGAATATTTACAAACTGATCAGAAACATGATAGAGTGTTTGTTCATAGTTGCTCAAAATCACCCGGTGATTGAACACGCCGGCGCCTATCAGATGCCTTGCATTCAACGCCAGGTGGTGTAGCTGCTGCCTTTCACGGTTTACATATTGCCGGCCTGATTGGATAACACTACGCGCCAGCAGGTTAAGGGTATCTGTCTGTCCTTCTACAAGCTGCACTGTTAACTTTTTCAGGTTGACGGCTGCTGTAGTAATGCGCTCATCATATGCCAAAAAGAATGAAAGCAGGAAATGGGCCACGTCGGTAGGGGTTATTTTATGCGTATGGGCTACCATTTCCACCACGGTTTCGTTGGTTGAATGACCAATACCGGTAATTACGGGAAGAGGAAATTGAGCTACCTCGGCAGCCAAAGCGTAATGGTCATAACAGGCCATCCCGGTTTCGGCTCCTCCCCCACGAATAATGGCTACTGCATCAAAATGCTGAACACGCGCCTTTATCTTTATCAACTGAGCACGTATTGAATCTACAGCACCATCGCCCTGAAGTATGGCAGTGTAAAGTTTAATGATAAAGCGGTAACCCCTGCCATTGTTATTTAGTGTCGTAATCAGGTCGCTGTAACCTTTGCTGGTTTCACCAGAAATTACAGCTATACGTTTTACAAGCAGTGGCAATGGCAATTTACGATTCAGCTCAAAAATACCCTCTCTCTTCAGCCGCTCAATGGCTTCCATTTTGTCGCGGGCCATTTCGCCAAGGGTGAAAAGGGGGTCTATGTCGATGATCTGTAGCGACAGCCCATAAAGCGACGAATAACGTACATAAGCAAGGCAGAGTATTGAGATACCGTCGCGCAAGGGTTCACGGGTAACTTCTTCGAAGCGTTTGGAAAGGGTGGTGAGATTGTCTTTCCAGATCACGCTCCTGATTTGAGCAGCTATCACACCATCTTTTTTCTCTACCAAATCCGGATAGCAATGACCCGATGGCGGGTAATAATTTAATTTGGACATCTCGGCTTTTATCCAGTAGGGCATGTCATAATGCTTTGCAAACATGCGTTCGATGCTTGCAGTAATTTCACTAAGACCATATATGCGGCGGGATGAATTTTCCGGGTTGTTATCCATGCTTCATTAATACTATCAGGGTGTAGCAAATGTAAACATTTATCTGCATTGGTTTATTTAAAATTAATGGTAAAAATGATTCATGGCACTAAACAGCAAAGTAATATTCAAACCGGGAAAATAAGTATCTTTGAAGTACTACAACTTAATACATATTGCATTCATGAAGATATTGTACCTTCTCCGTCATGGTAAAGCCGAACAAAGCAGCCCGGGTAGCGATGCGGACCGTTTGCTTTCCGCTAAAGGTGAAAAACAGGTAAAACTCCTCAGCAAATGGTTTAATGACCACCCGCCTGTGCCGCAAAAGCTTGTCAGTAGCCATGCAAGCCGAGCCTATGAAACAGCCAGCCTGCTTGCGCGGGATTTGAATATTGCCACTATCGACATTCAAAAAGCAATCTATTATGGAGATGAAGAAACACTTGACGACATTATCCGGGATACAGATGATAATATTGATGTGCTTTTGTTGGCCGGTCATAACCCATCCATAAGTGATTTGGCAAATCTTTATATTTATCCTGCCATAGGTGTATTGCCCACGGCCGGCCTGGCGATCATCACATTTGATGTCGCCAACTGGGAGAGCATCGGCAAAGGCCGGGTGCATTCCTCAAAGGTGGTGCTGCCCGAAATGCTGAAGAAATACTCAAAAGGAGGATGATGAGTCAGAAAACCAGATTTACAAACCGCGAAATCAGTTGGCTGGAATTCAACGCCCGGGTGCTTCAGGAAGCTGAAGATCCCAACACACCATTGCTCGAGCGATTGCGATTTCTGGGGATATTTTCCAATAACCTGGATGAGTTTTACCGCGTTAGGGTGGCCACGCTTAACCGCCTGCTTCATTACAATAATACTCATGAAGAACCCATTAAACACAATCCGGCGAGGATACTAAAGGAAATCAACCGTATTGACAAAGAACAACAAGCAAGGTTTGGAAAAGTATTCCAGGTTTTGGTACATAAATTGGCTCATGAAGACATTAGGCTGCTGAATGAAAAACAGCTTAACCCGGAACAAATGAAGTTTGTGTTGGATCATTTCAACCAAAACGTGCGCTCGCAATTGTTTCCCATTATGCTGTCAAACCTGAATGCCGATACTTTACCCGACGAATCCATATATCTGGGCATCAGCCTTATCAACAGCAGACAACCCTCCGAAAAAGAACGCTTCGCCATCATACGCATACCCACTCCCCCGCTATCGCGTTTTGTAATACTGCCCACTGAGAAATCTACCCAATACATTATGATGCTGGATGATGTGATCAGAATCGGCTTAAGTGAGATTTTCAACATATTTGGCTACGATCGTTTGAATGCCTATACCTTTAAATTCACCCGGGATGCAGAACTGGATATCGACAATGATGTGTCGAAGAGTTTCCTGGAAGTAATGAGTGAAAGCATAAAGCAGCGCAAATCCGGTGCCGCGGTACGCCTGGTATTTGAAAAAACCTTGCCGGCAGGCTTGTTGCAAACCCTAAAAAAGAAATTGAAAATCACCGAAAACGATACGCTTTTAAGCAGTGGCAGATATCATAACTTTAAGGATTTTATTCATTTTCCGGATGTCGGTCGTCCCGATTTGCGCTATGCACCCACCCAACCACTCAATCACCCCTTACTGGTATCCAACGAAAGCATCATAAATAAGATTGCTTTGCACGATGTAATGCTACATTATCCTTACCAATCCTTTCAAATCATCATCGATTTGCTTCGTGAAGCATCCATAGATCCGGCAGTGAAGGCCATAATGATGACGTTATACAGACTGGCGCGGGATTCTAAAATCATCAATGCCCTCATCAATGCTGCCCGCAATGGTAAAGCGGTAACTGTATTTATGGAATTGCAGGCCCGTTTCGATGAAGAAGCCAACATATCGTGGGCAAACAAACTACAGGAGGAGGGCGTACGGCTCATACAAGGCATCCCCGGTTTCAAGGTTCACTGCAAACTTCTGCTTATCCGCCGAAAAGAAGAGGGGAAAAGTGTGTATTATGCCAATATAGCTACCGGTAACTATAACGAAGAAACTGCATACATCTATGCTGACGACAGCCTGCTAACCAGTCACAAAGGCATTGTAAATGAAGTAAATAAAGTGTTTCATCTTATCGAAAACAAATATAATCCACCCATATTCCGGCATCTGGTGGTGTCGCCTTTTCAGATGCGCACCCACCTGATGCGATTGATTAACCAGGAAATAAATCAGCTAAAAAAAGGGAATCAGGCACACATCATCTTAAAAGTAAACAACCTGGTTGATGATAAGATTATAAAAAAATTATATCAGGCCAGTAAGGCTGGTGTAAGAATAAATATCATCTGCAGAGGAACGTGTACGCTCATTCCGGGTGTTGAGGGGCAAAGCGAAAACATTGAAGTCATCAGCATTGTAGATCGCTGTCTGGAACATTCCCGCATATTTTATTTTTACAACAATGGCGACCCGAAATATTACATCTCATCCGCCGATTTGATGACGCGTAACCTAGACAACCGCATTGAAGTAGCCTGTCCTGTTTACGATCAGGCTATACAGCAGGAACTCGAAACCATGCTGCAGATTCAATTGACAGACAACACCAAGGCCCGATGGGTAAATCATGAGATAAGCAATACCTATAAACGGGAAACCCGGCATCCGCAAATTCGTTCTCAGGAAGACATCTACAAGTATTTCGCCGGAAAATAAATGCTTTACGGCATAAAAATGAAAAATCTGATTACTTTTGTAGGAAACATCACCTAACCATGTGGCATAAAATACCGCCCATACTGCGCAACAAATATGTAATTGCCACCCTGGCTTTCCTGCTGTGGCTTACATTTTTTGACCGCAATAATTTCATTGCCCAGGTTAAGTTAGGTCGTACCCTCACCGAACAACGTCAACAGCGGCGCTTTTATCTGGATGAAATTAAACGCGACAGTACCGGTTTGCATGAACTTATGTCGGACACTACCCTGCTGGAGAAATTTGCACGTGAAAAATATCTGATGAAGAAAGACAACGAAGACATCTATTTGATAATCAAAGACAAAGAATAACAAACCCGGGAACATCCACATTCAGATTCCGCTTATAATTCTTCCACTGCGGTTAAAAAATATGAATTACAGGTTGTTTACTTTAGGTTATTTACCGGTGTACTCCATCAACCTTATGCCGTTGTCTTCCAAACTAATGAGCCTTTTTTTATACAGTGCACCGATTGATTTTTTGAAATTTTTCTTACTCATACCGCACAGCAGATAAATTTCCTCAGCAGGGCTTTTGTCGGTAAGACCCAGAAAGCCTTTATTTTGGCGAAGTAAGTCCAGCAATCCCTCAGCAAGTTGATCAATTTTCCCGTAACCGGGAGGCTGAAGGGTAAGATCAATCTTACCATCTTCACGCACTTTAGTAACATAACCTTTGAGCTGTTGCCCCCTATGCAAATCGGTATAGACTTCACTGGCATAAAGCAGGCCTTCGTGTGCATTGTTGATAATGGCCAGATAGCCTAATTCAGAGGTACGCCACGGCATCAGGTTTACCTGCTCACCCGGCTCGTATTCAGGCGGAGCCGAACTGAAAAAATTTTCAATTTTGGCAGAAGCGGCTATACGGTTGCTTCGTTCATCACTAAACACATAAACGACATAGTATTTCCCTTCAACCATTTTAACTTTTTGCTCCCGGAAGGGAACCAGTAAATCTTTTTCAAGACCCCAGTCGAGGAAGGCACCTACATCGTTTACGGCTTTCACTTTTAAAAAAGCAAATTCTCCTACCTGGGCGTAAGGTTTCATGGTGGTTGCAATGGGACGGTCGCTGCTGTCAAAATAGATGAATACCTCCAGACTGTCATTGGGTTGACATCCATCCGGCACCCACTTCATGGGCAAAAGAATCTCGCCCATATCTCCCCCATCAAGATAAACGCCAAAGTCAACTATTTTTACTATGTCGAGTGTGTTGTATCTGCCCGGAATTGCCATGAAAAAGTATTTTTAGAGCCAAAGCTGCAAAGTTACCACAAAAGTATGAAGTA
>JAQVEI010000133.1 GCA_028697695.1 Lentimicrobiaceae bacterium | reverse complement strand
TCATAAATGCCGGGTCGTAATTGGTAATAGAGTTTTTGCGCGAATCGGTTATCACATATTTACCCAGTTTCTTGTCCCGAACATATACAGGTGAACCATCAGAAAACCTGTTATCCGGATCCAATGTGGCATTATAATACTGACCGTAAAAAATGGGCCAGGTGCCATATTGTTCCCGATTCAGATAACTCAACATACTGATGGCATCATCGGGATTATTTTCATTTATGGGCGTGTTTGTGTTGGCACGAATTGCCAGCATGAGGAATGAAGAATAACCAATCAGCAGAAAAACCAGCGACAACAGAGAGGTATTCAGTATCAATCGACGTGTTTTCCGAGTATAGATTAAACCGGCCGTCAGCAGTCCGCTAATCAGCAGAAAATAAAATATCATACCTGAATTAAATGGCAATTTGAAACCATTTACAAACAAAAGTTCAAATTTGGCGGCAAGATTTACGACCTGTGGTATAACAATGTACATGATAAATGCCAGGACGAAAACCGAAATTACTGCAGTTAGAAAAATTCCTTTGCGCGACGGCTGATATTTTTTAAAATAATAGACAAAAGCTATGGCCGGAATGGCCAATAAGTTAAGCAGGTGAACCCCAATACTTAAGCCTATAAGGTAAGCGATAAATACTATCCAGCGAATGGAATGTTTTTCATCAGCCTGTTCTTCCCATTTAAGTATAGCCCAAAAAACCACGGCAGTAAAAAATGATGACATCGCGTACACTTCACCTTCCACAGCCGAGAACCAAAACGTATCGCTAAAGGTATATGCCAATGCGCCTACCAGTCCGCTACCCATAATCACATATAGCTGGCCTTTGGTCATTTCATCAGTGCCCACAATCAGCCTCCGGGTAAGATGCGTAATTGTCCAAAACAAAAATAATATGGTCAACGCGCTTACAAAACCCGACATAAAGTTCACCATTAAGGCTACATTTTCCGTATTTCCCATAGCAAAAAGTGAGAAAAACCGGCCTAACATCTGAAAAAGCGGAGCTCCGGGGGGATGACCCACCTGAAGCTTGTATGCCGTTGAAATATATTCACCACAATCCCACCAACTTGCTGTGGGTTCGAGGGTTAGGGTATAAACCAACAGTGCTGCTGCAAAACTTACCCAACCCAGAATGTTGTTTAGATTTTTGTATTGTTTCATTACTGAGAAATAAATGAATGATGACTTATCGCGTTCAGAGGTTATTGTAATAATCTTATTGCCAAAACATTATCAAATAAAAAAGCAACTTACCCTGCGCTTTTTTCAGGTAGCGAAGTTAAACATTTTGCCCGTATATTGAAGATTATATTGAAAACTAACCCTCCTAAGCCGTTTATTAACACGAATTAACATTCTCGTTAACCCATTTCATTGAACTAAAAATGAATGTGAAACGGGTTCAATGGCTACACTTTATGTCAATCAAAAAAAAGAATGAAACACTTGAAACAGGACAATGCGATACCCACAATATAAATCCGGAAAAAATAACACCGGCACGAAAGTGACATCAAATTTGCAAATGAAACTCAAAAAATATGAAGGCTCACAGCAATAAAGATCATTCCAAATGATAAAGTTTATTTCGGATATCCCTTAACCATAAACTATAAATTTCGGGTTACAAACCCTTGTGGTCCGGAATCTACGTTCATGCAAACATGATGTGGCAATTTATAGCGAATTATGCTGTTTTTCCCCTTTTATTAAACGATAGTGATTAAATATTTTAAAAAATTAAATAAAAGATTTTCGTATTAAAAAAAAATGTCTATTTTTGCACACCCTTTTGAAGGGGAAACTGTCCGATGGTGTAACGGCAGCACTAGAGATTTTGGTTCTCTCGGTCTAGGTTCGAATCCTGGTCGGACAACGGAAAAGCCTTTATCCTGATTTATCCGCGTTAAAGGTGAGAAATTTTTGAGGGGACGGTCGTGTCCCCTCTTTTATTACATATATTTCAATGATCGACAAAGAGAAACTACTGCAGGTTATAGCACAACATCTGGAAGGCACCGACCGTTTTATAGTAGAGGTTACTGTAAAAGCAGGCAATCGCATCCACGTGTTGATGGATGCAGACAGTGGTATAAACATTGACCATTGCGTGGCATTAACGCGGCACATAGAATCGGCTTTCCCACGCGAAGTGGAGGACTATGATTTAATGGTATCCTCTGCCGGCATTGATCAGCCGTACAGAATGTTGCGTCAATATGTTAAAAACATTGGCCGCCAGGTAGAGGTACAGCTTACCGATGCCACAAAAATAAAGGGCAAACTCCTGAAAGCCGACCCACAGGGCATCACCCTACAGCGTCAGGTAAAGGTTAAGGGAAGTGCCGCAGTTGAAGAAAATCTTGAATTTTCTTTCGATCAGATTAAGCAAACCAAAGAAATAATTTCTTTTAAATAAATTCCGTTCAACAAAGCAGCTCAGTAAAATGGAACATATCAATCTTGTTGAAACTTTCTCCGAATTCAAGGAGTTTAAAAACATCGACCGCGAAACCATGATGCGCATCATTGAAGATGTGTTCAGGCATATGTTAAATAAAAAGTACGGTTCTGATGAAAATTTTACCGTCATCGTAAACATCGATAAGGGTGACCTCGAGATCTGGAGAAATCGTGAAATTGTGGAAGATGGTACCGTGGAAGATGAAAATAAAGAGATAGCGTACTCCGAGGCCATTAAAATTGAGCCCGACTTTGAGGTGGGTGAAGAGGTTTCTGAAGAAATAAAAATGGCCGACTTCGGACGGCGTGAAATACTTACCATACGCCAGAATCTGATGTCCAAGATTCAGGAATATGAAAAAGACAACATCTACAAAAAATACAAGGAAAAGATTGGTGAAATGATTACCGGTGAGGTATATCAGGTCTGGAAAAAGGAGATTCTTGTGCTTGACGATGAGTATATTGAGCTCACCCTGCCCAAATCAGAGCAAATTCCTTCGGACTTTTACCGCAAAGGTGACACCATACGCGCGGTAGTTGCAAAAGTGGACTTGCGCAACAATTCGCCGGTCATCATCTTATCGCGCACAGCCAATTCATTTCTTGAACGATTGTTTGAATCGGAAGTACCCGAAGTATATGATGGGCTGATAACCATCAGGAATGTGGTTCGTGAACCAGGCGAAAGGGCAAAAATTGCCGTTGAGAGTTACGACGACCGTATTGACCCTGTTGGTGCCTGCGTGGGCATGAAAGGTTCACGGATACATGGTATAGTTCGTGAACTTCGCAATGAGAACATTGATGTAATTAATTACACCACCAATCCTACATTGTATATCAATCGTGCACTCAGTCCGGCCAAAATTACCTCAATTACCATAAGTGAAGATGGCAAACGGGCCGAAGTATTGATGAAACCCGACCAGGTTTCCCTTGCGATTGGTAAAGGTGGCCACAACATTAAACTGGCCAGTCGCCTGACCGGTTATGAAATTGATGTTTATCGTGACAGCGATATTGACAACGAGGATGTTGACCTACAGGAATTTGCTGATGAAATCGATCAGTGGATCATTGATGAACTCAAGAACATTGGCTGTGATACTGCACGCAGTGTACTGGACAGGTCTATGGAAGACCTTGTTCATCTAACCGACCTGGAAGAGGAAACCATTAAGGAAGTAATGAGAATTCTGCGCGCCGAATTCGAATAATTCCCCAGTGATTGAAGTTTGCTAGTAATCACCCGGTGTTATTCCGGAGAATAGTCAGGATTTGATTAAGATATTTAGCGTATTTTTGCGGAAAATCCGTATAAAAAGCCAGAAATCAACAGTAAAGGAGAATATGTCAGAACAAACCAAAAGCTCAAGGTTGGGAAAAGCAGCACAGGAATTTAATGTTGCCGTTAATACCATTGTTGAGTTCCTTAATAAAAAAGGAATCAAAATTGACACGAAGCCCAATACCAAGCTTGCGCCGGAAGTTTATGAAATGCTGATCAAAGAATTTCAATCTCAGAAAACTGTTAAAGAAAGTTCACAAAAGATTGAGATTGAATATCATCAGCATAAAACCATATCTTTGGACGATAAAGTGGCTGCTGAACAGCAGGAAAAAGAAATTGAACAGGAGCCCGATATATATATAAGGAATGTGCCTTTAAAGGAGCCGGCGGTTTCCAAACCCAAAGAAAAAGAAAAGAAGAAAGAGGAAGCACCGGAACCAAAGCCGGCCAAAGTGCCTGAACCTGTAGCCGAAGTTGAACCGGAGCCCGCCAGGGAGACGGAGCCCACCGCACCACCTCAGGCCGGATTAACTTCTGAACCTACTGCCCAACCTGAACCCGCAGCGGAAGTTGAAAGCAAAGCTGAATCCGAAACTAAGCCACAAGCTGAAAAAGAGGTAGAAACGGAACAAGTTACACCGGATGAAACCCCGCAAGAGCCTGTAGCGCAAGAAACAATGCAGGCTGAGGATGAAACCCCCGAACCCGAAGTGGAAAGCACCACCGGGCTTAAAGTATTGGGTAAGATAGACCTGCAGGAGTTTAAAAAACCGGCGAAAAAATCAAAAACCGGTACCAAAAAAGACAAAAAGCCGGCTGCTAAAAGTCAGAAAGAAACTCCTTCAGCTCCTGAAGGCAGCGCTAAGGAAAAAGAAGAGAAGCCGGAAGCAGATAAAACAGCAGCAGAAATTACTACTACTCCAACCCCTGTTGCAGATCCCACCACGGATGCTCCTGCACAGGAAACACCTGCAGTGGAAGAGAAAGAAAAAGCACCTGAACAACAATCCAACTTTCTGAAAACGGAAGTCAGAAAGCTGGAAGGGCCTACTATACTGGGGTCTATAAAGCTACCCGAACCCCGCAAGCCAGAGCCTAAAAAGCCGGTTGCATCTTCTTCAGACGACTCGCTGAAGGCCAAGAAGAGAAAACGGAAACGTATTAAAAAGCATGAAGAACCAACTCCGGGAACCACTCCGGCTACAGGTGACAAGACACATCATGCCGATAAAAGACGTCAGCCCCGTGATCGCAAAGGCGCACGTCAGGATGCCCAAAAAGTAGAACTTACACCCGAAGACATTCAAAAACAAATTAAGGAAACCTTGCAGCGTTTGAGTTCAGGGGGCAAATCAAAGGCTTCAAAACACAGGCGTGAAAAAAGGAGTATTGCCAGTCAGCAGCAAGCTGCGGAGGCTCAAAAGCGGGAAGAAGATCTCAAATCAATCATGGTAGCCGAATTTGTTACCGCCAATGAGCTGGCCAACCTTATGGATGTGCCCGTTACTGAGATTATCTCAACCTGCCTGTCGCTGGGCCTGTTTGTCTCTATCAATCAGCGTCTGGATGCAGAAACCATTGTAGTGGTGGCCGATGAGTTTGGCTTTACTGTTAAGTTTGTCGGAGTGGAAGATGTTACAGCGACAGAAGAAGAGGAGATGGCCGACGATCCAGCCGACCTGGAACCGCGCGCTCCCATAGTTACGGTAATGGGTCACGTTGACCATGGAAAAACCTCATTGCTCGACTATATCCGCAATGCCAACGTTATTGCCGGTGAGGCCGGAGGCATTACCCAGCACATTGGTGCATACGAGGTTAAACTGGAAAACAAGCGGAAAATCACTTTCCTGGATACTCCCGGACACGAGGCCTTTACTGCCATGCGTGCCAGAGGTGCCAAAATTACAGACGTGGTAATTATTGTAATTGCCGCCGACGATACCGTCATGCCCCAAACCATTGAAGCCATTAACCATGCTCAGGCAGCTAATGTGCCTATAGTGTTTGCCATCAACAAAATGGATAAACCCAGTGCAAACGCTGATAAAATCCGTGAAGAATTGTCTAAACGCAATATACTTGTAGAAGACTGGGGCGGTAAGTATCAAAGTCAGGAAATTTCAGCCAAAAAGGGTACCAACGTGGATTTATTGCTTGAAAAGGTATTGCTTGAAGCTGAATTGCTTGAACTGAAAGCCAATCCAAAAAGGCCGGCCAACGGAACCATACTGGAATCCTCCCTGGATAAAGGTCGTGGCTATGTAGCCAAGATACTGGTGCAAACCGGAACCCTTAAGCAGGGTGACCTGGTGATGGCCGGTATTACCCTGGGCCGGGTGAAGGCAATGTACAACGAACGCAATCAATTAATTAAAGAGGCCGGACCCAGTACACCTCTGCTGCTCCTTGGATTAAACGGAGCGCCTCAGGCCGGCGATATCTTCAAAGTAATGCAGGATGAAAGAGAAGCCAAAAACATCGTGGCCAAACGTCATCAGTTGCAGCGTGAACAGGGAATAAGAACCCAAAAGCACATCACCCTTGACGAAATCGGCCGACGCATTGCCATTGGCGACTTTAAGGAGTTGAACATTATTGTGAAAGGCGACGTGGATGGCTCGGTAGAAGCACTTTCCGACTCATTGCTGAAGCTCTCCACTGAAGAGGTACAGGTGAATATTATCCACAAATCGGTAGGTGCTGTTACCGAAAGTGATGTACTGTTAGCCTCCGCTTCCAATGCCGTTATCATCGGTTTCCAGGTGCGCCCCTCTGCAGCCGCCCGTAAACTTGCCGAACAGGAGCAGATAGACGTGCGATTGTATTCCATCATTTACACAGCCATTAATGAAATTAAGGCTGCCATTGAAGGTATGC
>JAQVEI010000132.1 GCA_028697695.1 Lentimicrobiaceae bacterium | reverse complement strand
AATGTAAGTTCTACATCGCAACGACTGATACCCTCAATGGCCTGAATTTTTTGCCTTACCTCTTCGGGAAGCGATTCAGCTACCGGACAATTGGGCGTGGTTAAGGTCATCAGTATCTTCGCCACCGATTGCTCATCTACATCAATCTTATAAATGAGGCCCAAATCATAAATATTAACGGGTATTTCGGGATCAAATACGGTCTTTAGCCGGTCAATGATCTTATTTCCAAGTTCAAGTGTTTTTTCGTGATTCATCATAAAGCATTCATTTTTAGCGTTAAGCATGTTTTAGGATTTTTCCATTTCCTGTTTTGCTTTAAATGCAAGGGCATACATCTTTATTTGTTTCAGCATGGAAAGCATGCCATTGCTCCGTGTTGGCGAAAGGTGTTCGGTAAGACCAATTTCACTGAGAAATTCTGTTGAAGAGCTAAGAATTTCCTGTGGAGTTTGACCGGAAAAGGTACGGATAAGCAAGTTGGCAATGCCTTTGGTAATAACTGCATCACTGTCGGCAGTAAAATGCACATTTTCCCCGTCAAATTCGGCATGCAACCACACCCTGGATTGGCAACCCGGTATGAGGTTGTTTTCCACTTTATATTGTTCGTCAATAAGTGGCAGACTTTTACCCAATTCAATCAGGTAATTGTATTTGTCCATCCAGTCATCAAAATTGGAGAACTCGTTTATAATGGCCTGCGTTCTATCTTCTATTTTCATTATTTTAAATCATTTAATGGCGCTAATCTGGTAAGGGTAACTTCCAGACATTTACAAAAACATCTCCCTTACTTTATTCACTGCTTTAATGAGATGGTCAATTTCAGTGAAAGTGTTGTAAAATGCAAACGAGGCCCTGATGGTTCCCGGGATGGCCAGACTGTCCAACAGTGGCTGTGTGCAGTGGGTGCCTGTTCTTACGGCAATACCAAAATGGTCAATAATTGTTCCGGCATCATAGGGATGAATGTCATCGATAAGAAATGAGATGACAGATGCTTTTTGAGCAGCAGTTCCGATAATGACAACACCGGGTATATTCTTAAGTGCTCCGGTAGCGTAGTGAAGCAGCTCTGCTTCACGTTTGGCAATATTTGCAATGCCTAAATGCTTCACGTAATCTATGGCGGCGCTAAAAGCCAGCGCTCCGGCAACATTTGGGGTACCGGCCTCAAATTTAAAGGGCGGTTCATTGTATGAAGTATGTTCGAAAGTTACATTTTCGATCATTTCTCCTCCTCCCTGATATGGCGGCATCTGTTTTAGCAGTTTTTCTTTCCCGTAAAGGCCACCTATACCCATTGGCCCATAAATCTTGTGGGCTGAAAAGGTATAAAAATCGCAATCCAGATCCTGCACATCCACCGCCAGGTGCGAAAGCGCCTGAGCACCATCGATGAGCACTTTTGCCTCTGTTTCATGTGCCATACGGATGATCTCCTTAACCGGATTTATTGTGCCCAGCGTATTGGAGACATGCGATATGGCCACCAGACGCGTACGCACATTAAGCAAACGGCCGAACTCCTGCATGTTTAATGAGCCGTCGGGATGAAGCGGGCATACCACAAGTCGTGCGCCTGATTGTTCACATAGCATTTGCCAGGGCACTATGTTGGAATGATGCTCCAGGGCCGATATAAGTATTTCATCCCCAGCTTTTATATTTGCGCGGCCCCAGGTTGCTGCCACCAGATTGATGGCCTCGGTACAGCCGCGGGTGAAAATTAATTCGCGGGCCGACCGGGTGTTTATAAAATCGGCTATATTTTCTCTTGCTTTCTCAAAGGCTGTAGTGGCTTCGCGGCTCAGCAGATGCACACCCCGGTGCACATTTGCATTCATGTGCTTATAATATTCCGTTAATGCATCTATTACCACCTGCGGCTTTTGCGTTGTAGCTGCGTTATCAAAATATATCAGCGGTTTACCCTCCACTTCCCGCCTTAAAATCGGGAAATCAGCCCTGATGGCTTCAATGTCGCCCAGCCCGGGGGTGGATGTATGAACAGAATCTTCTTTTCCCATGGTTAATCACTTTTAAATGCGGCTCATATCAATTTCAAAGGAAATTTTTTGCTCCTTTGAATTGCAATGCAGCACACATTGCTCGCAGGAGGAGAGTTCTCCCCTCAGTCTTTTTTTCACCAAATCGTCAATACGATTGCGCAAGGGAGTCAGGCTGATTTTATTCACTATGTCGGCAGCAAAAGCATACATCAATAACATCTGGGCATTGTCACGGCTTATACCTCTGGATTGCAGGTAAAAGCGGGCATCTTCATCCAGTTGACCTACCGTAGCTCCATGACTGCACTTCACATCGTCGGCATATATTTCCAAAAAAGGTTTGGTATCAATAACTGCCTTGTCCGATATTAAGATGTTCTTGTTGTTTTGGTAAGCATTGGTTTGCTGTGCATCTGGCCTAACCAGTATATGTCCGTTAAAAACTCCCGAAGCATGGTCATCCAGTATGCCTTTGAACAACTCATTGCTGGTGCAGTGCGCTACTGCATGATCAACAAAAACCTGGTTGTCGACATGCTGCTCATGATCCATCAGGTATAAACCCAGTATGTCGGCATGGCTCCCCTGACCGTTGAGCCTCACTTGTGTTTCATTGCGGATGAGTCCTCCATTCAGGCTGATGGCATTGGTACTGAGGTTGGCCCCCTTTTCCAGATGAAAGTAGGCGCTGTTGGTCAAAGCCGATGCATTGTTCTTGTTCTGAAGCTTATAATGATCCAGGTTTGCATTCTCATCCAGATAAACTTCGGTAACTGTATTGTTAAAACCTATATTATTGTCAATAGAATCGTCGCATTGAACCAGGCTCAGGCTGCTGTTTTTCCCCATAACAATCAGGTTACGCACCTGAATAAAGATATTTTTACCTGAGTTTACCAGATCAACCATTTGCATGGGTTGTTCTATACTGACATTGTCGGGCACGTAAATAAATACACCATCTCTGAAAAATGCCGTATTCAATGCCGTGAGGTTTGCATCCTTTATGTCAGCATACCGGCCAAAGTGTTTTTCAATAATATCGGGATATTTACTTATTGCTTCGTTCAGGCTGCATATGATAACACCGTTGGGCAATTGCTCACCCGTACCCATAAACCAGCCATTCATTTGCGGAATCAGCCGGGTATTAAAATCAGGCACTTCGCATCTGAACACCTCATCCAAATCCACATCAAAGGTCGTTTGTTTTAACGGGAAATTGAAATCGTGTTTCAACATGTTGCTCAGATCGGTATTCCGCCATTTTTCGAGTCGGGTATGTGGAAATCCATGCGCTGAAAAATGGTTAAATGCCTGTGTTTTAAGCTGTTCAACATATGGCGAATCACCTGCGAGAAGTACTGCCTTATTTTCACTAAAAAAGGCCCTGAACTTCTCCATGATATTGTATTGTATATTCGTTTCGTCCATGATTCAAATGATTTTGTTGAAGGATTACACCTGGGCTTCCTTTATCCATTCGTAACCCTTATCTTCGAGTTCAAAAGCGAGTTCCTTCCCACCCGAGCGGACAATGCGTCCATCGAACAGCACATGCACGAAATCAGGTACAATATACTCGAGCAGGCGCTGATAGTGTGTAATTACAATAATCGCATTGTCAGGACGTCTGAGTGTATTCACACCATGGGCAACAATTTTCAGTGCATCAATGTCAAGTCCTGAATCTGTTTCGTCAAGTATAGCCAGTTCGGGGTCGAGGATAGCCATTTGAAAAATTTCATTTTTCTTTTTTTCGCCACCCGAAAATCCTTCATTTACGGAGCGGTTGGCCAGCTTGGAATGAATTTCGAGCAACCGTTTTTTCTCTTCCATGCGGTTTAGGAATTCCTGGGCAGGCATAGAATCAAGGCCCCGGTATTTGCGCTGTTCATTAATGGCAGTACGCATAAAGTTGGTCATACTTACCCCCGGAATCTCTACCGGGTATTGAAATCCCAGGAAAATACCTTCATTGGCCCGTTCATCAACAGGCATACCAATGAGGTTTTTACCTTTAAAAATTACTTCACCTTCTTCCACCTCAAAGATGTCGCGTCCGGCAATTACCGAGGCAAGGGTGCTTTTACCGGTTCCGTTGGGACCCATTATGGCATGCACTTCGCCGGCCCGAACTTCCAAATTAACACCTTTTAATATCTCTTTTCCTTCGATGGAAGCTCTTAAGTTTTTTATACTAAGCATTGTCAGTCAATTAAAAATTATTTTATGGTTTTAGTTCATCTTCAAAACTCAGTTTAGCCTACGCTTCCTTCCAGGCTCAGGGAGAGCAGCTTTTGGGCCTCGACAGCAAATTCCATGGGTAGTTTTTTAAGCACTTCCCTGGCATAGCCATTTACAATAAGCCCTATGGCACTTTCGGTTGAGATGCCACGCTGGTTGCAATAGTATAACTGTTCATCCGATATTTTAGAGGTGGTAGCTTCATGCTCCACTATAGAAGTTTTATTCTCTGCTTTTATATAGGGAAAGGTATGTGCGCCACAACGGTCGCCCAGCAACAGGGAGTCGCATTGTGAGAAGTTTCTGGAGTTTGCGGCCCGTTTGGTCATCTTCACCAAACCCCGGTAACTGTTGTTGCTCTGCCCGGCAGAAATGCCTTTGGAGATTATCGTGCTGCGGGTATTCTTTCCCAGGTGAATCATCTTGGTACCGGTATCGGCCTGCTGAAAGTTATTGGTAACTGCCACCGAGTAAAATTCACCCACGGAATGATCACCCATCAGGATAACGCTGGGATATTTCCAGGTGATGGCAGAGCCGGTTTCCACCTGTGTCCATGAAATTTTAGAGTGTGTCCCCTTACAAATTCCGCGCTTGGTTACAAAATTATAAACCCCGCCTTCTCCCTTCTTATTGCCAGGGTACCAGTTTTGAACGGTAGAGTATTTAACTTCTGCATCTTTAAGGGCAATAATTTCCACTATGGCTGCATGCAGTTGATTTTCATCGCGCATAGGGGCGGTGCATCCTTCCATGTAACTCACATAGCTGCCCTCATCCCCGATGATAAGCGTTCGTTCAAATTGCCCAGTATTGGCTGCATTGATACGAAAATAGGTTGATAATTCGATGGGACAACGCACTCCCTTGGGAATATAACAAAAGCTGCCATCGCTGAAAACAGCCGAGTTCAAAGCCGCAAAATAATTGTCATCGGACGGCACCACTGTACCCAGGTATTGACGCACCAGCTCGGGAACTTTCTGCACCGCTTCGCTGAACGAACAGAAAATGATGCCCTGCTTTTCCAATGTTTCCGAGAAAGTCGTTTTTACCGAAACAGAATCAATAACAGCATCTACAGCCACCCCCGACAACCTTTTCTGTTCTTCGAGAGAAATGCCCAGCTTTTTAAAGGTTTCCAGCAATTCCGGATCCACTTCATCCAGACTCTTAAGCTCTTTCTTGCGCTTGGGTGCAGCATAATAAATGATGTCCTGATAGTCAATGGGCGGATAACTTATGTGCGCCCACTCAGGCTCAACCATGGTTAACCAATGCCGGAAAGCCTTAAGCCGGTATTCGAGTAACCACTCAGGCTCGTTCTTCCTGGCTGATATAAAACGGATGGTGTCTTCGGTTAACCCCTTGGGCGCCATGTCCATCTCAATATCGGTATAAAAACCATACTTATATTCACTCTGCGTTAATTCATGCAGTATATCGTTGTTCTCTTTTTCCATTGTTCCAAAAATATTTTCAACACTTAATTGAATCAGATTAAGTCGGTACAAAGATACTTAAATTAAAAGTACCCCTTAAAAGCGAAACAGGCATTTTAATAATCATTATGAAGATACTCCGTTTTTTGAAGAGGTTTTAAGCATCCAGGTAAAGGATAAACAACCGGGGCTGACATTAGTTGCAAAAGTAAGCGCTGCTGCTGATTTTTGTGGCTTTACGCGCCAGGAAGAAAAACCGGAAAAAATATACCGCAATATTTAATCCGGCGCAAACACAACTTCACTTTCTTCAGAAAGGTATCTCCCGGAAAAAGCAGTTTCAAAACACTCATTATGATTATCTTTGTAGTTTGAATTAAAATACTTTTATGGCACTCGAAGATACTGACCCTAAACGCACCGAACTCTCGGAATTGGGTGAATTTGGATTAATAGACCACCTGACCCGGGAGGTTAAAACAATAAATAAAAGCACCGTAAAAGGTGTGGGTGATGATGCCGCGGTTATTGATGCAGGTGATAAATATATGCTGATTTCCAAGGACTTATTGCTGGAAGGCATACACTTTGACCTCACTTACACACCTCTAAAACACTTGGGGTACAAAGCTGCGGCCGTAAACATTTCAGACATAGCCGCCATGAACGGCAAAGCCACGCAAATGTTGATTGGCATCTCCGTTTCAAACCGTTTTCCGGTTGAAGCTCTCGACGAATTGTATTCGGGTATCCGTCTCGCATGCGAACGATTTAAAGTCGATTTGGTGGGCGGAGATACTACCTCTTCGGTTTCAGGACTTTTTATTTCCATTACGGTGATAGGTGAAGTAGCAAAAGACAGTATTGTTTACCGGAGCACTGCAAAAAACACTGATCTTATTTGTGTTTCAGGTGATTTGGGTGCAGCCTATATGGGACTTTTAATGTTGGAACGCGAAAAGCAGGTGTTTAAAGCCAACCCACAAATGCAACCTGACCTGGA
>JAQVEI010000131.1 GCA_028697695.1 Lentimicrobiaceae bacterium | reverse complement strand
TATAGCTGCTTTTTTATGGCCCTCCCGCTGTCCCATGCCGATTTCGAAAATTTCGCGCGGCTCGGGACTATGGGCGGGGTCAATGCCGGCATCGCGGCAATAGATGCGTTGTACACCCCGTATGCTTACATTCTCTTCTACAGAAGCATTGGCATGCAGCTTATTGCGCATTCGGTTGATTTCGCCCTGGGCTGAATTGTCGCCCATAAACAGTTGCCCACGGCTTACAATACCTCCGCCATAGCCGGTTCCAAAGGTCACGCCAAACAGGTTCCGGTAAAATTTCGGGCTCTTGCTCTCTTTGATGCGTTGATTTATCTCGGGCAGCAACCCCGCGATAGCTTCGCCATAAGCGAACAGGTCTCCATCGTTGTTAATAAATACAGGTATGTTGAATTTATCTTCAAGCATAGGGCCCAAAGCAACGCCCCCTTTGAAAACCGGAATGTTTTCCAGGTCGCCTATAATGCCAAGTTCATACTCTGCCGGACCCGGAAAACAGAAGCTGATGGCCACCGGACTTACTTTTAATTGGGCCTTAATCTCATTAAAGCCCTGTATTATCTTATTCAGCACTTCTTCAAGTGTTTTACCGTTGGCCGGAATAAATATGGGGTCAACAATTTCGTTGCCGGCCTGTACTGCTGAGAATACAAAATTGGTTCCGCCGGCATCCAGCGTCATTACTACACGTTTATCTGTTAAATAATTCATAGGTTCGGAGCTTATAGGGATGTACAATAGCTTCACTTAGTGTATAATGTACAATCTCTGGTTTAAGAGTGCGAATATACAACATGTATGAATTGCTTCAAAAGATTACATTCAAAAAATCAGGCAGAAGCCTCAGGCATTTCCGTCCCGGGGTTGTTATTTTCAGCCATGGATGGAATGTTTAACTTCATGGCCGAGAGCGGCTCTCCTCCTCTAATGCCAAAATCAAGCGTACGGATGGGAAAGGGTATCATAATGTCGTTGTCATCAAATGCTTTTTTAATGGCTTTGATGGCGTCAGTTTTTACTTTAAAGTAACCGGGTGCGCCCGGATAGCTGATCCAAAACCGGATGTTAAAATTAATGGAGCTGCCTCCAAATTCCTCATAGTCAAATACGGTATTGTCAGGGTCAATGACGCCATCAATTTTCTTGATGGTTTCAAGGGTAATGGCCTGCACCTTGTCCAGATCATCGCCATAGGAAATGCCTACTGAAATATCAATACGGCGTTTGCCAAGGGTAGTATAGTTGACAATAGGATTTTGAAGTACATCTTTGTTGGGTATAAATACCTCCTGTCCGGTGAATGTTTTCACAATGGTAGTACGCAGATTGGTTGAAAGGGCTGTGCCCATAATGTCATTCACTTTAATAATATCGCCAATAGTAAAAGGCGTACGGAAAGCCAGTATGATTCCAGAGATAAAATTGGCTGCAATATCCTGAAACGCAAAACCCAGTGCAAGTCCCAATATACCTACACCTGCAAGGATAGAAGTTACTGCCTTATCCAATTTGAGTACACTCAGCATAATAAACAGCCCAATGCCCAATACCGTATATCTGATTATGGTAGTGAACAGCGTTATCAATGCTTTATTTTCTGAGGTTTTACCGATTACTTTTCGGAATGTATTTGCCGCCAGACGCGACAATACAATAAATATAATCAATAACAATATAGCTACGCCCATATTGGGAAGCATGCTTACAAAGGTGGTCCACCACGATTCAATTTTTTCAATTACCTGATTAAGTGCATTCTGAAAATCTACATTCATAATTGTTTATTTTTAGGTTTATATGATTTTTAATGATTTTTTTCCGGCCTAAGTAATGAAAATATGAAAAAATTGTGCCATTTACGGAAAACGGACTGAAAACATTCAGGGGGGGCTATATACAGTCAATAAATCAACAAACACTAACCGGGTTGTGAGCTGCAGCCCCAGGGCGTAGAAATGCAACTACAGATACCAGGTTAAACCAGGGCCGGAGCTAATCAGGATTTCTTTTTGAGGGTTTTACGCATGGAATTGCGGTAAGCTGATGGCAGTTTGCCACTGTAACGTTTGAAAGAAGCCACAAAAGTAGAACGGGAGTTGAATCCACAGGTTTCTGCTATTCCTTCAATGCTATAATTACTATAGTTCGGGTCCCGAAAAAGCTTTATTACTTTGGCACAGCGATAATCATTTAAAAACGCGTGAAAATTCTTTTCAAAATGCTCATTAATCAGTTGTGATAAATATTTGGTATTGGTACCCAGCATATCTGCAACATCCTCGAGTTTTAATTTACTATCTGTAAAAGGTTCGTCTTCCGACATCAATGCCAGCAGTTTTTTCACCAATTCATCCTTAAGACTTTTACACATGCATGAAGATTGATATTTTCCATCCTTTTCGCAGGGATCGTCTACTTTGGGTTGGTCAGGTTGATCCGGATTTTGTAGAATAGATGTGAGACCGGGTGATTGCTGGCAATTGTATAAATAATTGTCGTCGAAATGAATCCCATAAAAGGCCAGACCTATATTAATGATGAGCAGGGTTATCACGAAAAGGGTGCTGCTTAAGCTTCCTCCGCTCATGTGTATAAAGCGGTGAAAAATCAATAGAACCATCATTGCCGCAAAACCTGCAGCAAAGGTTTTAATTCCTGAATAGTAATCGCGCAGCTCTTTAC
The DNA here is from genome assembly GCA_028697695.1 of Lentimicrobiaceae bacterium. GTDB lineage: Bacteria > Bacteroidota > Bacteroidia > Bacteroidales > Lentimicrobiaceae > Lentimicrobium. Next base: position 4,071 of record JAQVEI010000131.1, on the reverse strand, counting down.
ATGGTGGAGCGTGTAGTTGGCGGCGGTGATTTCTATATACCTGTACGGCTTTTATGCTATATCCCAGCAGTTGCAGGGCCACGGTGGATTTAACCAATATCTCAAGCATCCAGGTGGGTTGTCCCGGAATACCTTTCATCAGGAAAATACCATACACTGAATTCAGATAATGAGGGAGATTAATTGTTATGAGCACCCAAAACGGCATTAAAAAAACGACCATAGAAATGGAAGGTATAAAATGCAGAATATCCCGGGACCTGATTTCAAAATCCTTGGTCAACAATGATTTAAAATGAAGATAGAATAGCGGAACAAGTGTTAACCCAAAGCAAAACGCGAGCGGATAATAAAGAAAGAAACCCGAGGCGTGATCAAAAAGCTGAGTATGGATAAAGAAGCTGCTAAATGAAAATGAAAGCAAAAAAAAACTGAAAATTAAACGTCCGGTATCCTTATGCTGAAGATAAAGATAAAGAGTGTAAATAAAGAATCCCAACGACTGATAACTCAGTACCAACCACAGAGAATGATTGAGAACTTCCATTTTTAATCACCTTTTGATTGAAATCCTAATATGATGCGCATAAATAAACCGGTGAACAAGGATAAATAAGGTATCATGTCTCCAATTGTACTTTACATGAAGCAAATATACTAATAATTCCTGTTTTCAAACATTATGTGCTGAGTGAATTTGTGTAATGGTATCACTATGAACGTCATGGAGAATTTAAAACAGGTATTGCAATACCTAAAAAATTGCTTTTGGGAAGTTTTACAATGTTCGATAACAGGGAAACAGGTTAATATTCCTGTTTTCAAACGTGTTTGATTTTTTAGAATAGGCAGTGCCTCTTATTTTTGTTTGCGGTCACAATTTGATACCAAGTGCATGAGAGAGTGAAATTGAAGTGCATCCCAGTGAAAAGTCTTAATTTAATTTAACCAACAACCACAAATTATGAAGCATTTTTTTAAAGCTTTAACAGTTACTTTGGTGAGTATGTTAATGACATTTGCGTTTGTGCAGGATGGCATGTCGCAGAAAACCCTTGCTGATGTTAAAAAGAGCCGTGGTCTTACCGACGACGATGTGCTTTCGGCAGTTAAAACCTTTATGCCACGCGGCGGACGCGATGAGTATTTTGGGTTTATGGGAACCGGCAACTCGGGAACAATGGTCGTTTACGGGTTGCCTTCTATGCGCATATATAAGTATGTTGGTGTATTTTCACCTGAACCCTGGCAGGGCTATGGTTTTGATGATGAAAGTACGCTTATGTTGAAGAAAGGGTCGCTTGACAATACCCTGCTTAAATATGGCGATATGCGCTTTCCTGCCCTTAGTGAAACAGAGGGCAAATATAACGGGAAGTATCTGTTTTATTCGGATGGGGCCAACTCGCGCATAGCAGTACTTGGCCTGGACGACTTTGAAACCAAGCAGGTGTTAATGCATCCGCTGTTTATCAATGCTTACCCCGGTGTAAGCGTTTCGCAGAACACCGAATATGTATTCCAAACCAGTGAATATCCCACCCCCTGGGATCATCGCGAAGCAGATGCCGGCACGGAATACGAATCAAAGTTTAAAGCCGGTATTACCGCATGGGAGTTTGAAGATACTGACGTGGCAGCCGGTAGCGGACATCACGTGGGACGGCTCATCAAAGAGAATTCATTCACCCTTGAGCTGCCTGCATTAACCCTGGGTTATTTTGATGCCGGGCGTAGCAGTAGCCATGGCTTACTCGTGGGAGTTGCCAGTTTTAAAGACAACTATTATCTGTATGTTTACGATTATCAAAAGGCCAAAGGTCTAAAATCCAAATCGGTTAATGATTTTGCTGTAATACCGCTTAATGAAGGAGTTAATGCCGGAGTAATCGCTTTAATCCCTTTAACGGAAGTAGCCAAGAGTGTAAAAGTTGATCCCAGCGGGAAATACTTTATTACCGCGTCGAATACGGCCATGGTATTTGATTTTGATAAAGTGAAAAAGGCACTTGACAACAAAACCTATGCCGGTGGCAATGTTATGGGAATACCTCAGATTGACGCGGCCTCTGTATTACACGGGAAATTATCTTTGGGCAATAATGTAATAGACCTGGCTTTCGATTACCGGCCCAATGTGGTTTATGCATCGGTTTATGCCGATAAGAAAGTGGTTAGATGGAATTATGAGACCTTAAAAGTAGAGCAAAGTCTGACGCTTAACTTTAAGCCCGGTCATTTGATGACACCCCAGGGAAATTCAGCTCAACCGCATTCCAATTACTTAACCGTGGTTGATAAGGAGGGCAACAATCCGAATATGGTAAATATCGGCCCCACGCGTCCTGGTCATCAGCACCTTATCGACATATCATCCGACAAGATGCGTGACATCTATACCATGACGATTCCACAGGCAAATATTTACGGATCGGTGAGTGTGCTTCGCACTACCATTAAGCCCATTATTCGTTACGCACTGGGAACCAATACCAGAACCGGTGAGATATCGCGGTTTAAAACTGTAGCCGGTCAGGAAAAGATAGAGCGTAAAGACAATCGGGTGCATATATTTGGTACGCTTATACGTTCGCACATCACCCCCGAAATAGTAGAAGTGGAAGAGGGTGATATTGTAACCTTCCATCTCACCAACCTTGAAAGGGCTGAAGATGAAACCCATGGATTTACCGTATCTACCTATGGCGTTCATGGAAGTTTCGAGCCTGGCAAAACGGCCTCACTCACTTTTGTTGCAGACCGTCCAGGCGCTTTTCCCTATTACTGCACTGAATTCTGTTCGGCACTCCATCTCGAAATGGAAGGTATCTTAATGGTAAGGCCCAAAGGTTATGTGGCTTCTCCCGAAGATATGCAAACCCAACAGCTTACACCGGCAGAACTGGCTGCCTACAAGAAAAACTATGAGGAAAAAATAAAGGTAATTAATGAAACCAACGAAGTTATCAACGGAGTGGTTACTTATCTTAAAGAAAATAATTATCAAAAATATCCTTACGTAGAGGCGCTTGTGGCTGATGCTCTCGATCAGATGGAACTCGCCAAATCTGCCAAAACCAAGTATGAGAATTATGCAGCAGAAGGAAAATGGAGAGATGCATTCTTATGGGCAGAACAATACTGGCAGTATCAGGTGAAGACTGCCGATGTGGGCCTCAGGGCTAAAAAGTTGTTGGATGAACAACTCAGTAAGTAATCTGATTTTTTTAACGAAGAAAATTTGTATGATGAAAAAACTTAATATAAAAAACAGTCCTGGTCTTCTACTTATCGTTTTGATCGCCGCTTCATTGTCGTTTATGACTTCATGTGGCAAAAAAGGAGACAAACAATCAGAAATTACCGGAGCCCCACGCGGTGAGGAGAGTTTTGGCGATGTGGTTAAACGCCGTGGCCTGGATGCCGAAGATGTATTGGCTGCTGCCAAAACCTTCACCCCCGATAATCTGACCGATGAATATATTGCATTGAACTCCGGCGGGCAGGCCGGCAACATGATTATTTATTCGGTACCTTCCATGAGGCTGCTTAAGTATGTGCCCACTTCAAGCCGCCAGTCGGTGAATGGCTTTGGCTACAGCAAAGAAAGCCAGCAAATGCTTAGCTCCGGATATATTGACGGACAGGTCATTGACTGGGGCGATACCCACCATCCCGGTTTTTCAGAAACCAATGGAGATTACGACGGGAAATGGGCTGCCATAAACGACAAAGCCAACCCCCGGGTGTTTGTTATTTCACTCAAGGACTGGGAACTCAAACAAATTGTCAACAATCCCATCTTCAGAAGTAACCACGGTGGATGTTTCTTTACCCCAAATTCTGAATACATTGGTGAAGCATCTCAGTATCCTGCTCCGCTCGACCGCAAGTATTATCCGCTTACAGAAATGAATTTCAGAAAATACTGGAGAGGCGGAATTACCTATTGGAAGTTTAACAACGATATTGGAAAAATTGAAGAAGACAAGTCTTTTACCGTTGAATTTCCACCCTATACCCAGGATTTGACCGACATGGGTAAAAATGCTAGCTACGGATGGTCATTTA
>JAQVEI010000130.1 GCA_028697695.1 Lentimicrobiaceae bacterium | reverse complement strand
TGCCGGCGAAGCAGGTGTAGCCGTTACCTGGATGGATGCATATGTGGAAGGCAAACCTGTGACGCCCCGCACCGGGTTCACGGTTGAGGTAAACGCACTTTGGTACAATGCAGTGAAATTTGCCCTCGAATTGGCGGAAGAGGCCGGAGATCATGATTTTATCAGCCAATGGCAAGCAGTGGCAGATAAATTCCCGCAGGCATTCATTAACCAATTCTGGTACAGCGAGAAAGGTTACCTGGCCGATTACGCTCACGGAGAATACAGAGATACCAGTGTGAGGCCAAACCAGATATTTGCTACCTCGTTGCCCTATTCACCCCTCAATGAAGAAATGCGCAACTCAATCCTGAATACTGTAAAATCCGAATTGCTTACACCCAGGGGCCTGCGTACCCTTTCGCCCAAGAACCCGCTTTATAAAGGCGTATATGCCGGTAACCAGATTCAAAGGGATACGGCCTATCATCAAGGCTCAGTTTATCCCTGGTTGTTGGGTCACTTTGTTGAGGGATACCTGAAAATACATGGAAAGGCAGGTCTTAAATTTGTTACCGGCCTCTATGAAGGTTTTGAACCTGTAATGACTGAACATGGCATTGGCACCATCTCCGAAGTCTATGACGGCGACCCGCCCCACCATCCGGGTGGAGCAATTTCGCAGGCATGGAATGTGGCAGAATTGCTTAGGATAAACTGGCTGATAAAAAAATACACCACCAACGCCGATAAATAATTAAATTTGTTAAAATCGCAAAGGATATGAAAGTGTTGATGTTTGGTTGGGAATTCCCGCCGCATATTACCGGAGGGCTCGGGACTGCATGTTTCGGAATGACTAAAGGTTTGCTTAAAAATAGAGTAGAGGTTCTTTTTGTTGTCCCAAAGGCTTATGGCGATGAAAGTGAAGAAGCCGTAAGGCTTATCAATGCAAGTGATGTGTTGATTGATATCCATAAAAAAGAAAATATAGAGTTCTGGAAAAATATTACCTACCTCGAAGTAAATTCCAGCCTGGTTCCCTATGTGGGGCCGGAAGCATTCGATAATTTGCACAGTTCAGATATCAAAGAAGAATTTGAAACTCAATCTTCGGTTTTCAATGCAAAATATATCTTTTCGGGAAAATATGGTGAAAACCTGCTCGAAGAGGTTGCCCGCTACGCGCTGGTAGGCGCTCAGATTGCCAGTAGCTCACAATTTGATGTGATTCATGCCCACGACTGGTTGACTTATGCGGCTGGTATAGCAGCAAAAAAAGCTTCCGGGAAACCCTTGGTAGTGCATATGCATGCCACCGAATTTGACCGTTCGGGCGAAAATATTGACAGACGGGTCTACGATATTGAACGCGAGGGAATGATGGCTGCCGACAGAGTTATTGCAGTTAGTAACCTCACCCGTAACATTGTGATTAACAAATATGGCATACCCGCTGAAAAAGTGGTAGCCATCCACAACGCTGTTGAACCGGTTGACACAGGTGACCGGCCTATGTACGCCAGTCATGTACCCGAAAAAATTGTAACCTTTCTGGGAAGGGTTACTTACCAAAAAGGACCTGAATATTTCATTGAAGCCGCTTATAAGGTGCTTCAACGTGATAAAAATGTCCGCTTTGTGATGGCCGGTACCGGCGACCTGCTTGAGAAAATGATTCGGCGGGTGGCTCAGCTTCGGATATCCTCCAAATTTCATTTCACAGGCTTCCTTAGAGGAGAAAGCGTGGACCGTATGTTCGGAATGAGTGACGTATATGTTATGCCATCCGTATCTGAACCTTTTGGCATTTCACCCCTCGAAGCTATGCGTTCCAATGTGCCCGTGGTTATATCCAAACAATCAGGTGTGGCTGAAATACTTCAGCATGCCCTGAAAGTTGATTTTTGGGATATCGACGCCATGGCTGATGCCATTTATGCACTGCTTAACTACAAAAGTCTGCCTGCCATGTTTGCAAAATATGGAGCTCACGAAGTGGATAACCTTAAATGGGAAAACGCTGCCAGGCATATTAAAAAGGTTTATGAAGAAGTACTTTAATTAAATACAGTTTAAATCATAAGATATGAGATCAATTTGTTTTTATTTTCAGATTCATCAGCCATTTAGGTTGAAAACATTCCGGTTCTTTGATATAGGTGCCGATGATTATTATTTCGATGATTATCAAAATAAAACCATTATCAAAAGGGTATCGGAACGTTCATATTTGCCTATGAACAAATTGCTGCTTGATCTTATTCATGAATACGGCTCCGCATTTAAAGTAAGCTTCTCCATATCCGGCACTGCTTTAGACCAACTTGAACAATACGCGCCCGAAGTATTGCAAAGTTTTAAACTGCTTGCCGATACAGGTAATGTTGAATTTCTGGCCGAAACCTATGCGCATTCCCTGATATCATTATACGATAGCAATGAATTTGCCGCCCAGGTGGCTAAGCACAGTGACCGAATCGAATCTCTGTTTGGTTATAAGCCCACTTCTTTCCGCAACACTGAATTAATCTATTCTGATCGCATTGGCGAAAAGGTATATGAGATGGGATACAATGTTATGCTTACAGAGGGTGCCAAACACATATTGGGGTGGAAGAGTCCCAATTTTATGTATTGCAATGCCATAAACCCCAAACTTAAAGTGTTGCTGCGTAATTTTCAGTTAAGCGATGACATAGCTTTCAGGTTTTCCAATCATGCGTGGAGTGAATGGCCCCTAACCACTGAAAAATTTTCAAAATGGCTGAAGAAACTTGACAAGGATCAGCAGGTAGTCAACATCTTTCTCGATTATGAAACTTTTGGTGAACACCAATGGGCAGAAACAGGCATTTTTGAGTTTATGAAGAAGTTGCCCCAACAAATTCTGGCCAAAACCGATTACCGCTTCGATACACCGGCAGGTCTGGCTTCGCGTCTGCAACCGGTATCGGCAATACTGGTGCCCAATACCATCTCCTGGGCCGATGAAGAGCGTGATCTGACGGCATGGCTGGGAAATGATATGCAGGATGAAGCTTTTGAAACGTTGTATAAACTGTTACCCCTGGCTCAGAAAATACAAAATCCGGAACTTCAGAAAAAATGGCTCTATCTGCAAACTTCCGACCACTTCTACTATATGTGTACCAAGTGGTTCTCGGACGGAATGGTGCATAAATACTTTAATCCCTACGCAAGCCCGTATGAAGCTTTTATAAACTACATGAACGTGCTGTCTGATTTTACCATTCGCATGCGAAATGAAACTCATATGGAGGAAAGTCAGGAGGTTAATGTTCCTGATTTATCTATTAAAAGGAAAAAGACTGGGGGCACAGTTGGGAAAACGATTAAACAAACCACCTCAAACCCGAAAACCGATGCTGATGATAATGATATAGAAGTGCTGTTCAGCTTGTCAAAACTCAAAGTAAAGAAAATTATTAACGATATCGAGATTCAATCGCTGGCCTACAGCCTGTATGATCGAAGCAGTGAAGAACTGGAAAAGTTTATGAAAAAACTGCCTCGATCCTACAATCAGGAATTGATCAAACTCATGAGTGAAATCAAAAAACCTGCAAAAGCCACACTGGAGCATCACAAAAACAAAATTGCCGGATTGATCCGATCACTGTTTTAATCCTTAAATTTGCACCCGAAATTTTAATCATTGCAATAATTCATCACAATGAATTATTACTGATGAGGATATGTCATTTACCTGACCGGTACACGAATATTATCATCATAACACTCTTATTACTATTTTATGACAGAAGAAAAAAGACTACATCCGGATTATATATTCGAAACCAGTTGGGAAGTATGCAACAAAATTGGCGGTATATATACCGTTATTTCAACCAAGGCCCCGGGTATTCAAAAGGAGTACCACGACAATTACATGCTGATAGGCCCTGATGTCTGGAAAGAAACCGATCGCAATCCTGATTTTATTGAAGACCGGTATATTCATAAATCCTGGCGCGAATATGCTGAATCCAAAGGTTTGAGATTGCGTATCGGACGCTGGAATATTGAAAGCAAACCCATTGCCATTCTTGTTGACTTTACGCCCTATTTTCAAAATAAGGACAGGGTGTTTGCTGACTTTTGGGAAACCTACAAACTGGATTCACTGGCAGGCAAGTGGGATTATATCGAACCCGCCCTGTTTGGATACGCTGCGGCAAAAGTGATTGAAAATTTTTATGAATTCAACCTTTCGGCACGTGACAGAATTGTTGCTGTTTTCCATGAGTGGATGACTGGAACGGGTGTATTGTACCTAAAAAAGAATGTTCCGCAAATCGGCTGTATGTTCACCACCCATGCTACGGTACTTGGACGCGCTATTGCAGGAAACAATTTGCCTTTATACAGTGATTTTAGTCAATATCCCGGCGAACAGTCTGCCCGCCGCTTCGATGTGCCTTCCAAATATTCATTGGAAAAAACTGCGGCACAGAATGCCGATGTGTTTACAACCGTTAGCAATATTACAGCCACCGAATGTGAACATTTCTTAGAAAAGCCGGTAGATTTGGTCACGCCCAACGGTTTCGATGATGGGTTTGTTCCACCTGCAAGCCAATTTCATCACCGCAGGGAAGCTGCCCGAACCAAGATTATGCAGGTAACCCAGGCATTGTTTAATCAGGAAATGCCGGACGACACCCTGCTGATTGTAAATAGCGGTCGTTACGAATTCCGGAACAAAGGAATAGATCTATACATTGATGGTCTGGCCCGCTTGAATGAAAATAAGTCACTGTCCCGCCAAATAGTTGCGTATATCATGGTGCCTGCCAATCACAAAGGCCCAGATACTGAACTTATGCAGCGGTTAAATACGGCTACCTTCGATCACACCATCGAAAACGTTATGCTGACACATGCCCTGCATGATCCTGATAACGACAGCATACTGAGAAAAGCAAAGGCCGCCGGGCTGACCAACAAAGCAACGGACAAAGTAAAGCTGGTTTTCGTTCCATCCTACTTAAACGGTGCAGATGGTGTCTTTAATTTCAGCTATTATGAACTGCTCATTGGCTTTGACTTATCCGTATTTCCATCCTACTATGAACCCTGGGGCTATACACCTTTAGAAAGCCTTGCATTCCACATTCCTACCATAACCACATCGCTGGCAGGATTCGGACTGTGGGTTAAAGAGAAAGTTGAGCAGCCTGAACCCGGAGCCTGGGTAATTGAACGAAGAGATGGAAACGAAGACAGTGTATCGGAAACCATCTGTGAGATAATGTGGCAATTCAGCCGGTTTGATGCATCTCAAATGAATGATGCGCGAAGCAGGGCATTCGAAATATCCAGAATCGCCTTATGGGATGAATTTATTGTGAATTATGAAGATGCTTTTGATCTGGCATTGCAAAAAGTAGCTCAACGTGCTCATCTGTTTCACGATAAGCAGCCACCCGACTTGTTGATGAGCTTCCCGCAAAAGCAGGATCAAATACCTGTATGGCACAAGATGCTGGTGAAACCCGGAATTCCCGAACGTTTCAACCCGCTCAAACGCATGTCGAGAAATTTGTGGTGGTGCTGGAATCCACCAGCTCAGGAATTGTTTGAATCTATTCATCCCGAGCGTTGGAATCAGCTTAGGCAGAACCCCATTGCCCTGCTCGAATCGCTTACTGTTACCGAAATGACGGCCCTTCAGCAGGACGAATCATTTGTGAAACGCATGGACGATGTGTATGAAGCGTTTGAAAGTTATATGAAAAAACGCCTCGAAAAGCCAAAAGACCAGATTGCCTACTTTAGCATGGAGTATGGACTGCATGATACCGTTCAGATATTCTCCGGCGGCCTGGGCGTTTTGGCCGGTGACTATCTGAAAGAAGCAAGTGATTCAAATGTAAATATGGTGGCTGTTGGTCTGTTATACCGCTATGGATATTTTAAACAAACCATCACTATCTTTGGCGATCAGACCAACTCATATCATCCACAGAAGTTTACCCACATGCCGCTGAAGCCGGTGCGAAACGGCAATGGCGAGTGGTTGAAAATTTCCATCGTTTTACCCGGTCGTACCATGTACGCCAAAGTTTGGAAATTGGATGTGGGGCGCATACCGCTCTATCTGATGGATACCGATATAGATGAAAATAATGAAGCCGACCGGTTCATTACCCATCAACTTTATGGTGGCGACTGGGAAAACAGGTTTAAACAGGAGCTGCTTTTGGGCGTGGGTGGAATCCGTCTTATAAATGCTCTTGGTCTCAAACCATCCGTATTCCATTGTAATGAAGGTCACGCGGCATTTATCGGCGTGGAAAGACTAAGAAACCTTGTGGTAGAAGACAGGTTTAACTTCTCGCAAGCCCTTGAAATAGTGAGGGGAAGCCAACTGTTCACTACGCATACCCCTGTGCCTGCCGGCCACGATTCATTCAGTGAAAACATACTCAGAACCTATATTCCCCATTATGCGGACACGCTCAACATCAGTTGGAATAGCTTTATGAATCTGGGAAGATATATTGAAGATAAGCAGGATGAGAAGTTCTCAATGAGTGTACTCGCCTCCAGACTTTCGCAGGAGATGAACGGGGTGAGCCGAATTCATGGAGAGGTAAGCAGGGAAATGTTCAAGGGAATGTTCCCGGGCTATTTCGCCAATGAGCTTTACATTGATTATGTAACCAATGGGGTGCACCTTCCTACATGGGCCTCACCTCAATGGAAAAATCTTTATGCTGAAATTTTTGGCAGTGATTTCATCGACCATCAGCTT
>JAQVEI010000129.1 GCA_028697695.1 Lentimicrobiaceae bacterium | reverse complement strand
ATCTTCGATGAGCCCTTCGGGGTTCCATCTCGCGATGGACACCCTTGCCCTCAGCTAATGGTTGGCGATTACAAACCCCCATAGTGGACTTTCACCACCAAGTTAATTACCATGCACGGCACACCAACAAAACTGCCCGGCCTCAAATTGAAGCCGGGCAGTTTGTATTAAAGCATCTTTCAGCTAATGCAATTATTTCACACTGATTTTACGTGTTACGGTGCCTTTTTCAGTTACAATATTCAGCAGGTATAATCCCGAAGGAACATTGCCTGCATCGAAACGGAAATTATTGTCACCAACTGTGTTTTGATAAATGACCTGACCGGCCAGATTGATCAATCTAATCTGCTCAATCTTTTCATCACCTGTAATGTTGATGTATCCATTGGTTGGGTTTGGATAAACATTGAATGTGGCAATTTCCGGTTTTTTAACTGAGGAAACAAAGCTAATAGCCACATCGTCAACCATAAATACAAATGCATCGTTTGAAACACATTGAATGGCCACGAATACCTCCTGTCCTTCGTAAGCAGAGAGGTCGTAGGAAACAAATGTCCAGGCATCGGCCGGAGCATCAATAGGACCAGCGATTTTGGTAAAGCTCGAAGGGCTCATATCGGTTGTTGAAACAAGAATGTTATACTTCTCAAGGCCATATTCAGCAGTGTATGATTTCACCCACATGGTAAGTTCTGCATTCTGTCCCAGTACTGTTTTGGGCGATATCAGGTAATCGTTGTTGGGAGGCGTTGTTGATGCGAATGATGCACCGAAGCGTTCTCCACCGTAGGCTGTCATACCCGAAACCGGAGGTGTAGTGGCCAGCGGATTAAATGCAATAAATGCCATTGGTTCGCCGGAATGTGGGAAACTAATACCCTGGAAACCATAAGTGGCTCCGCCGTCTATATCCATGGTTGACCATTCACCAAAAGTGAGGCTAAAGTCTTCCAAATCTTCAAAATCGAGAATAATGCTTGTAGTAGTGCCACCATCAACAATGGTAACCTCCTGAGTATTTGATGGGCCTGATTCACCTTCATCGTACACGGCAGTTACATGATACACGTAGGTACCCTCATCCAGTCCCATATCGGTGTATGTCAAACCATTGATTACAGCATCATTAATTTTCGCCCCGTCACGATAAACATTGTAACCGGTCAAAGCCCGGCCAGCATGATTTTTAGCGGCAATAGGCTCTACTGTATTTACACTGCCATGACTGGATTTAGCCATTAAGCTGGTAATTTCGGGTAAAGCAGCCGAGCGTGCCGGTACAGCACTTAACTCATAAACTTTACCATCAGGATATTCAACAATAGCACGAATCAGGTAAGCCTCAGTCCAGGAACTCCATTCGCCGTCAACAAAATCCCAAATACGGCCATTATTCAAACCTGCATCAAAGCCAAGATAAGCAGTAGCATTTATGGAGCCGAATCCTACCACGAAATCACCATCAACCATAAGGTTTTCAGAAGAAATATCTACCTCCAGCCAATTGTCTGCAACTACTTCGGCAGCAGTTGTATGAAGCAATGTAGTAGGCATGAGAGCATTTTCATCCCAGCCATATACTTCCGCGTTAAAGGCTTTTGAACCACTATTCCAGGTTGTATAATATTTCAGCTTCAACACTTTACATGGCCCCTGAGGTGACATATGAATGGCCATGGTGGCCCCTTCATAGGTATAACCATTGGTAGCAGTGCCATTATCATAAATAAGTTCTTCTATATTTCCGGTAGCACCTCCTGGTGCTTCCCAATCAAGTTTTACATTATTCTGGTTCATGATGGTAGCCGTGAGATTTTGAGGAGCTTCCAAATCACCGGAATAAATATTGAGTTGTACGGGAACAGTAACTACGGGTGAAGATGAACTATTGTTATTGATATTTATATTTGCATTGAAAGGCCCGCCAATTAAACCGGTTGCATCAAGGGTAACAGTAACCTCATCAGATTCGCCCGGAGCAACAGTGCCGGAATTAATATCGGTTGTGAGCCATGTAGCGGTAGTAGGGTCAATAACTAAATCCCAGGTAAGTTCAGCATCGCCTGTATTAGAGATAACCAGGGGTAATGTAACTATTTCATCTGTTTCTACAGTTGCGGTAATAGCTACCGGATTCACATTAATCTGAGCTCCAAGCTCACCGGGAGCCAATTCGCCTACCATTCGGAACATTCCGCCATTGGTTGCATCCTGATTAAAACCACCTGCATATCCGCAGGTATTGTCAAAGAAATCTCCGGCAAGGAATTGATTAGCATCCGTATTGGGGAACATCTCCCAGGTTAAACCACCGTCAAAACTATAAGAAGCTCCGGTTGCCCCGGTTGCAGCACCTGTAGAAACATAGGTATCGGCTGTTCCCGGAACATACATCAAATCATTGGTGAGTATTGGTCCTATGGGAGAAAATGCTGTCCAGGTGGCCCCTCCATCGGATGTGCGACGATATTGAACAGAGCCCTGAGTTTGGACGGCAATACCATTCATAGGATCTCTGAAAGCCAAATTATTTACTCCGCCATTAGTAGCAGGAGTAATGCCGGTATTGGTATTTCTCCAGGTCACTCCCCGGTCATCCGAAATATAAACCCGTCCCTTATTGGTACCAAACATCACCGTGTTTTCGCCTGTGGAGGCAATACATGTAGTCCATGCACCTTCGCCTGATACAGGAGCATCTCCGGTTATATTGGACTGGGGAACCCGTGTCCACGTTGTACCGCCATTGGTGGTGGTATAAATTTCAAAATAACCGTCTTTGACATCACCATGACACATACCCTCCTGCTCGTTCCAGAAATGCACATTGTTGGCAAATGATGCAGAACCCTGAAGCGCGCCTGGCATTAATGCCCAGTTGGCTCCGCCATCGGTGGTTTTATACACCCCACAATTATCATTCTGATTGCCCGAACCTTTATAAACGGTAACATAAGCAACATTTTCACTTACAGCGCTAATATTACCCAGTCCATAAGTGCTACCGCCCAATACCTGACCGGGAGTCCATAGTGCTCCTCCATTGGTTGTTTTGGTAAATTCATTGATGGTAGCATTTCCACCCGAGCCATCATAGGCAATTGCCCAGGCAACATTGGCATCCACGGCATCCATAAAATTGATGCCACGTGAAGGAGTAGTAAAACCACTATTCTGAATTATCCAGCTAAAATTATTATCACCCGGAACGGCACCTACCAATGCACGATTGTTGTCGTTGAAATTGTTTCCGGCAGGATTCAGGCCGCCAATGGCATAATAACCATTGGATGAACCCGACCAACCCCAGTCGAAATGAAATTTATTGTCACTCATGCGATAACCATCCAAAATCCAGGCATGGCCACCACTGGACTGACTTGAACCTGCATAATAAACCGGACGTGCAGCATCGAGCTCAGCACGCAACAATGCATACCAATCGGCCATTACAGGATAATTATCTTTGTATTTTAACTCAGTGCTGGGTGCATAATTGAAATAGTTAACCATGGCATAGGGAACATCTTCGCTGTATGCACCGGAACCATCAGGTCCATAATTCATATCAACAGCAACCCCGCAGTGATACATCAGCGTAGCCAGGGCCGTATTGGGCGAAGTGGCCTTGTTGGGCATGGAAGCATAATCGTAGGTTACAGATGAGAAGTCAGCAGTTTGCAAACCATACGTTGGATGGGTATAAGAATGATATCCAATGCCGGTAACCGGCCATTGATGGTATTTCATAATCACAGCCATAGTGGTGGCAACACAACCTGTCCATACCCTGCCGCAGGAACCATAACCGGCACCCGGCTCCGGAGGACACATCGCATTGTAATAACAACCCTGATCCCAGGTGGTGCTGATAAGCGGATTAACATCCATAATTTCCCGCTCCATGTTGTTATTCAAAATGTTATCCCATTTTTCACGGGTTTCTGTATTACTCATCCGGCTGGTTATGATGGCTGAAATTTCATTATCATAACCTTCAAACCAGGCTTTAGCCGCAGGATTGAGTTCGCCATCAAAATCGCCTTCATGAGAATATCCCAACACAGGAATGGAAGCATCATCAGCAGCTACCATAACAAACCCGCCAGCATTAAAGCTAAAGGTATAGTAAGTTTTGATACCATTAGCCTGAGATTCAAATGTGGCCTTTACTGAATAATCAGTGATGGCCGCAGGAGCGTAGTGGGTGTAATAATTAACCGCCACCTGCTCTGCTGTTTTCTTGTCAACAGGGTTAGCCATAACAGCAACCATCAACAAGCTAAGCATTAACGTAAAAAATTGCTTCATTGTGAGTGAATTTGGTGAATAAAAAAATAAAAAGATTTTCAAGAATCCAATGCACCGGAGGTGAAATGGAGTTTAACTATAATTCCACAAATGTATGATTAAAACATTAAATACACGCTCAAAAATTATATTTTTTCAAATACTTTTTATTTCATTTAAAACATATCACCTCAACCATTTCGTTCCATTTAACGAACTAATGCACTGTTAAATAACGCTTTATGCTTTTCAATGCTGTGGCCATTTGTCATCAAACGCATTTATTGGCAAATCCGGAGCACAATCTGTATGGTTGGGATTATCTGGAATGGGGCTATTTAAAACATTTAACGAACTAATGCACTGTTAAATAACGCTTTACTTCAACGTTTAGTTGATGACTGGATATTGATTTTTATGATTTACATCCCGGGTCATTCTTATTTAACAGCCAAACTTTTCAAACAGCGGGGGCTATTTATAAACCTGTCGGGAGGCATTAATGTAAATTCCTCCTTCTGCCCGTAACCATAGAGCACGGCTGCCGACGAGACTCCTGCTGCACGCGCTCCTTCCACATCAAAATACCGATCTCCAACCATAAGAATACTGCGCGAAGCTTTTATCTGAAGCTGTTCAAGCGTGTGTAAGATGAGTTCGTGCTTTTTACTGCGTTCACCGGTGAGCATACTGCCTGAAACAGCATCAAACCATCGGCTTAGCCCAGCTTCCTGTATTATCTTGTGGGCAAAATATTCTGCTTTTGAGGTAACCAGACTAAGAGAAAGGCCGCAATTTTTTAAGTAATTTAAAGCTTCTTCAACATGTGGATAAACACTATACTCGCGGTAGCCTTTTATACTATAATATTCCCTGTAGATGTGAACCGCCTGTTCAGCCTCATTGGTGGTTAACCCGAACAGCAAACGGAATGAATCCCTCAAGGGAGGACCAATAAATGGATTTAAATCTAACGGGCGATCCTCTTCGGCTATATCTTTCTTATCCATAAAATATTTTACCGAATTCAAAATCCCCAGCCTGGAATCTATCAGTGTACCATCCAAATCAAAAAAAAGATGAGTATATTTCATTATTTCAAACCAATAATTCTATTTTTATTAAACCCTAAACAGGTACAAAGGTAAATTTTATGTGCCAGATGGTCTATATTAAGGTCACTTTGGCAGAGTTTTATAAATTTGCAGCCTCAACAATACAACATAACCATGAATTTGAGCAAACATCTAAACCATGCGATTTTCACAAAAGTGGCTGATGCCGCGAAAAATCTTGGGGTAGAAGTTTTTGTTATTGGTGGCTATGTTAGAGATTTAATATTGCAACGCGAATCCAAGGACATTGATTTCGTGGTCGTTGGCGATGGCATTCAAATTGCTCAGGAAGTTAGCCGCCTAATGGGGGGAAAAGGCAAAGTAAGTGTTTTTAAAAACTTTGGTACAGCCATGTTTCATATTGATGCACTTCAAATTGAATTTGTAGGAGCCAGAAAAGAATCTTACCTGTTGGATTCCCGAAAGCCCATTGTTGAGCCCGGGACATTAGAAGATGATCAAAAACGACGTGACTTTACCATTAACGCTTTGGCATGCAGGCTTGATAAGGAGAACTTTGGCCAACTTATCGATCCTTTCAACGGATTAGTCCATCTCAGAGAAAAGATTATAAAAACCCCACTCGACCCGGGCATTACTTTTAAAGATGATCCTTTGCGGATGATGCGCGCAATACGATTTGCCACCCAGCTTGGCTTCACCATACATCCTGAAACTTTTGAAGCTATAACCGCGCACAAGGAGCGCATTAGCATTATTTCTTTTGAAAGAATCAGCGATGAGTTAAATAAAATCATTGCCTCAGCCAAACCATCGATTGGTTTTAAGCTATTGGATGAATGCGGATTACTTTTATTGATACTTCCCCGCTTCGCCGATTTAAAAGGTGTTGAATCTCAGGAGGGGAAAGAACATAAAGACAATTTCTACCATACCCTTGAAGTTCTGGACAGAACAGCTAAGGTCTCAGATAATTTGTGGCTACGATGGGCAGCGTTATTACACGATATAGGTAAACCTGCCACCAAACGTTTTAGCCCTGAGACGGGATGGACATTCCACGGACATGAAAATAAAGGGGCACGTATGGTACCGCAAATTTTCAGGCAGCTAAAATTGCCACTCAACGAAAAAATGCGTTATGTCCGAAAACTGGTATCTTTGCATTTGCGTCCTATCGTTCTTTCTGAGAATGAAGTTACAGACAGCGCAGTGAGAAGACTGCTTTTTGAAGCCGGCAATGATATAGACGATTTAATGACCCTTTGCGAAGCCGACATCACTTCCAAAAACCGGAATAAAGTCATCAAATATCTAAACAACTTCGCGTTGGTACGCAAAAAGCTTCAGGAAATAGAAGAAAAAGACCGTATAAGAAACTGGCAACCACC
>JAQVEI010000128.1 GCA_028697695.1 Lentimicrobiaceae bacterium | reverse complement strand
TGCCGCTGAAATAGCCGAAGAAGCTGAAATACTCATTAAATACGATGGCTATATTGAAAAGGAAAAAGAGCTGGCTGACCGTATTTCCAAATATGACGATATGTATTTAAAGCCTGATTTCGATTATCACGCTCTTCCTTCATTATCCTTTGAAGCCAGAGAAAAGCTGTCAAAATTGCGTCCGTCAACCATTGGGCAGGCCTCTCGCATCAACGGAATTTCTCCCGCCGACATTTCTGTTCTCATTATCTATTTAAGTAAATAAAACCTGTGTTTCACGTGGAACATCACACTCATCTCCCTGATTGTCAAATATGTAACGGCTCTGATTTTACTCATTACCTGGACTTGCAGGATTATTTCCTCACGGGGGAGCCTTTTGTTATCTACCAGTGCACAAACTGCGGCTTACTGCTTACTTATCCTCAACCCAAAGAGCAGGAACTTTCCCGCTATTATCAATCGGAAGATTATATTTCGCACTCAAACAAACAATCTGACTTTTTAAGCCGGGTGTATCAGCGGGTAAGGCTTTATACTCTTACAAGAAAGGTTCAACTGATACAGCGCTATTCGTCAGGTAAAAATATCCTCGATATTGGATGTGCCACAGGTGAATTTTTGGCCAGATGCAAAGATTACGGTTTTAACGTTACCGGGGCAGAGCCGGATAAACAATCGGGAGATTACGCCAGGGTAAACTATGGCATAAAGGTGTACAACCCACTGGATTTGAGCACGTTGGAGGCACAAAGTTTTGATGTAATCACACAATGGCATGTGTTGGAGCACGTTTCAGATTTAAATAGCCGGTTTTCTCTCTTACAGAAGTTACTTAAAAGTGACGGCGTGTGTTTAATCGCGCTTCCCAATCCTGCTTCAGCCGATGCCGCTCACTACAAGAAATTTTGGGCCGCTTACGATGTGCCGCGTCATCTCTTCCATTTTAAGCAGCCCGCGATAAAAATTCTGGCCGATAAACACGGTTTTTCGACCATAGCAGTTTTACCCATGAAATTTGATGCATACTACATCTCCCTGCTGAGCGAAAAATACAAAACCGGAAAGTCAAATTATCTCAAGGCCTTTTTTTGGGGCTTTTTATCCAATCTTAAGGCCAAAACAAACCATGGTGAATATTCCAGCCTGATTTATGTACTTAAAAAACAAAACAGCAGCTAAAGCGGCGTTTTGCGCGATTGTAAACATAGTTTAGTACCTTTACCCTAAAATTTAAAAATAATTCATTATACGGCCTAAATTTTGATGCACTCTGAACTCCGCATGAATAAAGGATTTTAAGCATTTTTCACATGGAACCAACCTCTCGCAGGCATTTGTGGTGGATATTTTTGCTGGCTGCACTGATCCTGGCATTGCTCGCCGAAACAATTCAATACAGAATAGCTTCGAAGCAAAACATCACAAAACACATCTCCGAATTCACCACCATACTGAATGAGCGCCATGAAAAATCCCTGGAGATATTATCAAATGTAAAAGCAGTCATCAAAGCAGGCCGGTTTAATGAATTTCAAAAATCGGATCTGCCCGATAACTTTAATCTCTTTGTCTTTGATAAAGAACAATTGATTTACTGGTCAGACAATGATTATTTCCCTGATATTTTTACAGATACTCTTCCGCGTATTTTAAAAACAGGAAACGGCTATTATCAATTGGCTGTGGAAACCACAGGAGATACTACCCTGGTAATAGGAGATTTGATTAAACAACAATATCCCTATCAGAACGATTTTCTATTTGTCGGATTTAATCCTGTATATAAGCTTTCATCCAATATCAGCATCAGCCAAAAGCCTACGCCCTATGTCATAAAAGACAAGCGGGGAGGAGCATTGTTTTACCTGAAGCAACCTGCGACAGCCGCCACCACCATAGCTCCCTCATACATACTGCTTTACCTTCTGGCATTTATATTTGTTGTGATGAGCCTGTACTACATGTACCGGAGGTTTCCCTTTTTCGGCAAAAAAGCTTACTACATTTTTTTATTCCTTGCCGATGTTTTTATCTTAAGATTGATTCAGTTTTATTTTGAATTTCCCTATAACTTATACCTGACCGAGCTATTTAATCCATTTACTTACGCTACTTCCGCGGCACTTCCTTCCCTGGGCGATCTGCTTATCAATACCCTTATAGGATTGGTTTCCGACTGGCTGTTTTTCAATTACTTTATTGGTTACCGAATTAAACTAAAGGGCCATTTTCAAAAAATGGTTGCCCTGATTTATCTGTCGCTGGTAATCTTATTGTTTTTCCTGATTTCGGTATTGATCGACTCGCTCACGATCAACTCCACATTTGAAATGAATTTCAGCAACATCCTTGAATTTTCAATCTATAGTTATATTGCTTTTTTCATCATTGCCGCTTTATTGTTCACATTTTTCCTGTTTAGTTATCCCTTGTTACGGCTGGTATACAAAAGCAGCGGCAACAATTTTTTGCTTATCAATGTATCGCTATTGCTTGCTGCTATCAACCTCTTGTTTATTGCAGGGGGATTTAAGGCACCCGATTTAATTAGTCAGCTTTTATTTATAGGCTATATCCTTATTATTTGGCTAACATTCAGGCGGTGGCTCAACTTTCCGGCAGTAAGTTCCATAGGTTTGCTTATAGTAACGCTCACGGTGTTGTCAAGCTACAGCCATTATACAAACCAAACGCTAAAAGAACAAAACGAGCGCCATTTACTTGCCATACGCCTGGCATCAAACCGCGATAAGATGGCTGAATATTTATTCAATGACATAGCTGCGAATATTATTTCAGATTCAACCATTAAACACTTGATTTTATCGGCCTACCTGGATACTCAACAGGAGGAATTTTGCAGGGATTACATTGAAAAATCCTATCTAAGCGGCTACTGGTTCAGATACAATGTCCAGATTACGTTTTGTTTTCCCGAGAAGATGCTGAATGTTAAACCCAGGAATATGGTAATATCCTGCAACGACTATTTTGACAGGATTATATCAATGTTGGGTGAGCCAACTGCCAGTTCAACCTTATTCTATATCAAAGAATCATACAGTGCCAGCAGTTACATCTCCAGGATTAAACTTCCGGCGGGCAATGGATTACCGGTTGAGACCAACATTATCATTGAACTGAACGAGAAAAAAGTATCTCAGGGGTTGGGTTATCTGGAGTTGCTTCTGGACCGTTCGGTAAAGAAGTTTAATGATCTCACCGGATACTCCTACGCTATTTATGTAAAAGGAGATTTGGTCAGGACTTTGGGCGAATATCCTTATAGCCTGCTGGAGGACAATTACTCCAGCGACCTGAAAAATGGTGATTTTTTCGATAAAAACGGGTACAATCATCTTTTTTATCGTGTAGATTCTGATACCTCCATTATCGTCAGTCGTCCTACAGATGAATTTCTGGATTTATTTGCACCTTTTACTTATCAGTTCGCGTTTCATATTCTGCTTGTTTTACTCATCACCGTGCTTACCCGGATGTTAGCTTCACGGGGTTTCACACATATGGACTTCAAGACCCGCCTGCAGCTTATGCTGGTGGGCATCATCTTGTTTTCTTCTATTATTACAGGCTTTACCACCATTCGCAATATCTCTAAATTAAACTCACAAAAGAACCGCGACATGTTGAGTGAGAAAGCCCACTCGGTACTCATTGAGTTGGAGCACAAGCTTTCCGATGCAGAGTCACTCAGTCATCAGCAGATGGAATACCTGGATGAGTTACTTACCAAATTCTCCCTGGTATTTTTTACTGACATTAATCTGTATGCGCCTGACGGCTCCCTGCTTTCCTCATCGCGTCCACAGATATTTGATCAGGGTATAAAATCTCCACTAATGAGCCGTCAGGCCTTTAAAGAGCTTAATGACAACAATCGTACGCGCTTTCTCACCAGCGAGAATATTGGTAAGTATCATTATCTGTCTGCCTATTTGCCTTTCCGCAATTCCGATAATCATTTGATAGCCTATATCAACCTGCCCTACTTCGCCCGGGAGCGTGAATTGCGGGAAGAAATTTCCGGTTTTCTGGTAGCCTTTTTAAACATTTACATATTGCTGACTGTGCTGGCCATAGGCGTGGCTTTGCTTGTAGGTATTTACTTTACCCGCCCTTTGCAACTGATACGCAACCGCTTCAGTAACATCAAATTCGGGGTTCCCAATGAGCAGATTGAATACAGCCGAAACGACGAGCTGGGCGATTTAATCCGGGAGTACAATTTTATGATAGACAAACTTGCAGAAAGTGCGGAGCAACTGGCGCGTTCTGAAAGGGAAAGTGCCTGGCGCGAGATGGCACGTCAGGTTGCACATGAGATTAAAAATCCGCTAACGCCCATGAAGCTGAGCATACAGCATTTGTTTAAATCCTATCGCGAAAACGCCCCGGACTGGCCAAAAAGACTGGAAAGTACAACCCGTACCCTGATATTGCAGATTGATTCGCTCTCGGACATAGCTACTGCCTTTTCGGATTTTGCGAAACTGCCCCAGGCTCAAATCGAAAGAACCAACCTTACTGCCACACTTTGTGAAATGATGCGGCTATTTAAGGATTTGCCCAATGTTGAAATCATTTTTAAACAAAATGATGAAGCGCGATGGATAATGGCAGACGAAAAACAGCTCATCCGCTTGTTTGTGAACCTGATAAAAAATGCCATTCAGGCTATTCCGGCAGGCAAACAGGGCTTAATTTCCATCACTGTGACCAAAAGAGATCAATATTATAGGGTGGAGATCGCTGACAACGGCAGTGGTATGACGGCTGAGGAGCAGATTAAGATATTTTCTCCTAATTTTACCACCAAATCGGGAGGAATGGGTCTTGGTTTGGCTATGGCACGAAATATTGTCATTTCATTGGGTGGTGAAATTACTTTTAAAAGCAAACTAAACGAAGGCAGCAGTTTTTATGTTGACATACCTATGGCTGATGACTCCTTAAAACAACCAATGCATTGAATCCCCTTCGGAAACTGGCCGGGCAAACCGCCATTTATGGCTTGCCGACAATAGTAGGCCGCTTGTTGAATTATCTGCTGGTTCCGCTGTACACCCGGGCGTTTGTTCCGGCTGAGTATGGTGTAGTAACGGAAATGTATGCCTATGTTGCTTTTCTGTTTATTATACTCACCTACGGCATGGAAACCGCCTATTTCAGGTTTGCCAGTACCCAGCAGGGAAAGGGTCCGGTATTTGGCACTGCTTTGCTTTCACTCGCCTTCACCTCCACTATATTTGTGCTGGCCGGCTTCTCACTTGCGGCGCCGCTTTCCGGTTGGCTGGGCTATCAAAATCATCCTGAATATGTCCGTTGGTTTGCGTTAATTATTGCCACCGATGCCATCACAACTATACCGTATGCCAGTTTAAGGCTGCAAAACAAACCCCTGAGGTTTGCATTTGTCAAGATAGCCAACATCTCCGTGAACATAGGGCTTAACTTGTTTTTTATTGTTTTATGCCCCTATGTGCTTTCCCATTATAATCAGGGAGTGTTTTATCAATTTATTGATGGGATTTACAATCCGGCAATAGGCGTGGGTTACATTTTTATTTCAAACCTGCTCGCCAGTCTGGTTACTTTTGCCATGCTGCTGCCCGATATGATAAGGCAGATAAAACGACCGGATCTCAAAATACTGAAACAAATGCTTGCCTATGCATGGCCATTGCTTATATTTGGACTGGCAGGCACTATTAATGAAACCTTCGACAGAATTATCCTGAAACATTTACTGCCGGGAGATACCGATGTAATGGCTCAACTGGGCATTTATGGAGCAAACTATAAAGTATCCATACTTATGACACTGTTTATACAAACCTACCGGTATGCTGCAGAACCATTCTTTTTTGCACATGCCGGGGAAACCAATGCCAAAGAAACCTATGCCCGGCTGATGCATTATTTTATTATTATATGCCTGTTGATATTCCTGGCTGTTACATTGTTTCTAAAGGATGTGCTTATTTTTATTGGTCCGGCATACAGAGAAGGCGCGCCGGTTATTCCCATACTGCTTTTGGCCAACTTATTCCTGGGTGTATTTTATAACCTCAGCGTTTGGTTTAAACTAACTGATCAAACCCGGAAAGGTGCCCTTATTTCATTGGCAGGTGCCGCAGTGACGCTGATATTAAACCTGGTTTTAATACCGGTAATGGGTTATATGGGCGCAGCATGGGCAACATTTGTGTGTTATGCCTTCATGATGCTGATTTCGTATTGGTGGGGGCAACGCTATTACCCGGTTAATTATCATTTAAAAGCAGCATTGGGCTATTTTGTTCTGGCATTGGTATTGTATGCGTGTTCACGCTGGTTAAGTCCTTTACATGGCTCATTGTACTATCTGATTAATGGAGGACTGCTTCTGATTTTTGTTTCGTGGGTATTTTTCAAAGAGATTAAACCCCTGCGTCAGGGTACCGGACACCAATAATGTTGTGATAATGATTATTTTTGCCTGCTAAACAATCTTTTGGCCATATTATTGTTAAAAGATAACAACGCCCAATCATCTGTTTCATGAAAATACGTATTAAAAATACATCTGCTTACCCATTACCTGAATACGCCACGGAAGCTTCGGCCGGTATGGATTTACGAGCCAACAACCAGCAATCCGTTGTAATGGCTCCATTGGAAAGAGCGATTATACCAACCGGCCTTTTCATAGAGTTGCCGGTTGGCTATGAAGCTCAAATCCGGCCAAGGAGCGGACTGGCAGCCCGTTCGGGGATTACCATCCTGAATGCGCCCGG
>JAQVEI010000127.1 GCA_028697695.1 Lentimicrobiaceae bacterium | reverse complement strand
TCATCACTACCGGAAAGCCCATTTTTGCAACCAAAGCCTTTGCCTGCTCAATGGTATTTGCCACAGCTTCACCCGCGCGGGGAATACCTGCTGCATCCAGCAGTGCCTGAACCATTTGCGGCATCAGGTAACCCGATTCACAATCATCTATCACCTGTCTTATCACTCTGTGGTTGAGTTCCGGCAATTCAGCAGTTGCGGCAGGAGCCGGGGTATGATAAACTTTGGCCAATGCCTCACCGAAAACCACCTCATCGGGAAAGTTAATCCGGCCCAGTGAAAGAAAGTATTCTATTTCGTTTTTAACATTAATCACTGATGGCAAAATGGGATAGATGGGCTTGCGGCAGGTTTTCATCTTTTCGTCAAGAAGCTTGTATACATCATATACTTGTGTCAGGCCGGGGCTGCCAAAAATTACCGCCATAGCGTCAATTTCATCAAATTCATTATCGCAATAATCAATAATTTCACCCAATTGCTCAGCTGTCCCTGTGGCCAAAAAGTCAATTGGATTGGCTACGGATGAACCCGGATAAAGCTTTTCAAGCAGTTGAGGGCTCTCCAGGTGGGGAACCTCCAATCCATTGTTGGAAAGCACGTCCGGTAGCATTACAGCGGGTCCTCCGGCATGTGTTATGATGGCAATGTTTTTACCCTCAAGGGGTTTATGCATAAAAATGGCTGCTACAGTAGCCAGTTCCTGACGTCCGTTGCATCTTACAATACCTGCTTTGCGAAAAAGAGCGTCAACTGCTGTATCGCTGCTCGCCAGAGCACCGGTATGAGACGATGCTGCACGACTGCCGGCCGTGGAACTGCCAGACTTAATAGCTGCAATCCGGCACCCTTTTCTAATGAGCGAAGTAGCATGTTTTAACAATAGATCCGGTTTATTGATGCTCTCCACATACAACAACTTCACCTTTGAACTGTGCTGCTCATCAAAGGTCTCATCCAAATATTGCAAGACTTCCTCTACACCAGTCTGTGCGCTATTCCCAACAGAATAAACACTCGAAAAGGTAAGGCCATTGGGAATAGCTGATTCCATGATAAATACCGCTGTAGCGCCTGATCCGGAAATAAAGTCAATACCGTTGGAATCAAAACGGGGAATAGGTTGCGTAAAAACGGACGTATGATGCTGATTCATCATACCAATACAGTTAGGCCCTATTAAACAACCGTTAACGCTGTTTATGGTATCTACAATTTGTTGTTCCAGTAAAGCTCCTGCTTCACTTTCTTCATGAAACCCGGCAGATAAAATAATAAATGCACGCGTATTTTTTCTTAGTGCCAGCAATTCCACGGTATCCGGGCAATATTTGGCGGCAATAGCCAGAATGGCCAAATCACAATCAGGCAGGTTTTCCGGATCCTGATAACATTTAATTCCCTGAACTTCAACTTCCTTGGGATTGGTAACATAAAGGTGCCCGGGAAATTTATTTTCGATTAAGTTTTGTAAAACTTTACCGCCCGGTTTTGTGGTATCGTTGGAACCACCAACCACGACAATACTTTTAGGATGAATAAGCTGTTGATTGATCATAATGAGTGAAAAGTTGAATACTATTTCGGACTATTCCGCTTTAATTTGGTTGCGAAGGTATGAAAAGAGCACCGATTCATGAAATCAAAAGCAAGCGGTAATCTTGATTACGCGGTTATGTTGCAAATAAAAACATTGGGACAGCGGAAATAATTGCTTTTATTCCAGTAAACGCATAAGTGCTAACAGTATTTCCTGCCTGATTTTATTGATTATTTGCCTGACGTTATTTTTAAACGCAATTTTACTGTAACATCATGTAATACAACCCTTTGGGCAGTTAGAATTGCAGAAATAATTGCCTAAAACTATCATGATCGAAATTTTATAGAAAAAGGCAGCCCTTAAGCTGCCTTTTTAAAACATTTCGAATGGCCGGAAGGCCCGCCTTTAAAACATTACAGAAACTGCAACTACGCCAGGCCCTACATTTACACCTAATACCGGAGATGCTTCGTTGATAAACTCCGGGTCAAGTCCGGTAATTTTCTTCATTTCGTCGGCAAACCACTGCGCGGTACTTAAATTCTTTGCATGAGAGATGGAGTAGCCCCATATTTTTTGCCGGCTAATTTGTTCCTTAATCTCCTTCATTATCATGTTCATGCTGGCTTTTTCAGTAAATGGTTTTCCAAAAGTTTCCGTTTTTCCCTCATTGTTTACAGTAACAATGGGTTTAATATTAAGCAAAGTACCAATTTTGCCTTTGGTATAACTTACGCGGCCACTTTTAACCATATACTTAATGGTACGCGAAGAAACATACATCTTGGTTTTATCAATCCATTCTTCAATACGTTTACTCAATTCTTCATGGGTGGTGCCATTTTCAAGCTCACGTGCGGCACGTAAAACAATTAGTCCCAGTCCACTGGATAAGCGCTTTGAATTAATAACTTTAATTGACTTGCCCGAATGTTCTGCTACCGCATGAGAAGCCTTGGAGCTATTGCTCCAGGTTCCGCTCATGGCTGCACTTATATGAAGGCCGATAATGCTATCGTAATGTGTAGCCAGGTAGGAATAACGGTTGAAGAAATCTTTATAGGCCGGTTGAGCGGTAGTAGGGTATGCCGTTGATTTTTCAAGCATGGAATAAAATTCAGAAGGCAATAGGGTAACCCGGTCCAGAAAATAAGTATCACCAAAATGCACGCTCAGTGGAACAACCTGTATTTGATATTTCTCTATCAACTCCTGAGGCAAATCACAGGTAGAGTCAGTAAGCAAGGCGACAGGATATTTGGCATTGCTGCTGATTTCCTTCTGCATCACCATATCATCTACTTTTTGAAAGGTGATGTTGCCGGTTTTATTCAGTGCAAGCATTACTTCCGACGGATTATCGGTATGAATGTGGATGCGCATTTTCTTATCCGACCCTGCAACGACCATAGAGTCACCCATGGGGGCAATTAACTTACGTATTTGATCTATACTGGTTTGTTTTTTTTCATCCAGACAAAGCATGGCTTCGGTGCAATATCTAAAAGTAATTTCATCATGTGAAATAACTTCAGCATTAGGAATAACCACCGTTTCTCTCTTCGAAATAAGTTTACGCAGCTCACCAATGTTAAGGTATTCAACCATGCCCTGCAAAAAAACCACAAAACCTTTTGCACCGGCATCCACTACATTGCTTTTCTTTAGAACGGCAAGCGTAGTGGTAGTGGCCTGCAATGATTCTACAGCTTTTTGGTAGGCCTGAGCAAGCAATTCAATAAAATCCTTTATTGAATCCTTGAGAATATATATAAATTCAGCCCACTCCCTGATTACGGTAATCATCGTTCCTTCTACAGGATTGGCAATGGCTTCATATGCATAGGTCACCGCTTTTTTTACAATTTCCGCAAAGGTTTCTACAGTTACTGCTTCATGCTTTTGAATCTCATTGCTAAAACCGTAAATGAACTGTGCAAAAATTATCCCCGAATTTCCCCTTGCTCCCGTTAAGGCAGCATCAGCAAGGGCAGCTGCCGTAAGCTTCAGATCTTTCGTTGGAATAGGGCTTTCCACAATGGAACGCATGGTGGAAGCAAGGTTTGTCCCGGTATCGGCATCCGCAACCGGAAAAACATTGATCTTATTGATCAGTACCTGATTTTCAAAAATCTTTTGTGCACCAGCGAGAAAACTGTAATATAGGGTCTTCCCGTCAAGATAAGTTAGTGCTTTTGGAGATGTGTTCAAGGCTCAATATTTTGGTTAACAAATAATTATACTGTTATTTCAACAGTTGTTAAACATTTAATCATAACGAAAGTTTATATAAAAACTAGCTTTCGTATGCTTAATATTTAAGTATTAAATGCATTATTTTAGTGTCCCTGTGTTTGCAAATTTATAACTTAAACCCTCAGTTTTCTTTATTTCGTAGATTTAAGTTCAACTTTAATCAGATTTTAAGGTTTACCAACAATTAAGTGCACCCCAAAATCCATTCCATTTTAACTTTCCAAAGCAAGTAAAATTTAAGACGCAGGATGAGGGCCCCGGCTTAACTTTAAAAATGCCATGCCGCAGTTCCACAGTAGACCTTAGCGATACATTTTATCGACTGAAAAAATCACCGTTAACTCAAAATGATTCTTGCCGGCGGTAAAGTAAATTGTACGCCTGAGGCCCTGGGTGTAAAGCGACTGTGGTATCAAAGGGTGGATAATGAAATTGTTACAGACACATAAAAAGATCGAAAATGGCACATTACACTCTTAAAACCGGTTACTTTTCATAAAACAAACACATTAATAGTAATACTGTTGCAAATCAATTGCTTATTACAAATTTAATACCGTCTCAAATTATGGCATATAATTTGTTAAATTAATTTTCCTGTATCAAAATAAACTTTACACCAAATTAATCGTTAATTTTGAACCCTAATAAACGCTTTAATGCTTTCTTAAAACTTAAAAACACATCTCAATGAAAAAGTCATTTTCTATGCTGATCACACTTTCATTTCTCGTTTTTGGTGCTTTTGCACAAAATTTGGAGAAAGAGAAAGCCCAGGCCGAAAACCCGAATGCGCCGGAGATCACTTTCGACAAGACTGTTCATGACTATGGAACCATCTTTGTAGGTGGTGATGGCCATTGCGAATATGAATTTACCAATACCGGCAAGGAACCGCTGATTCTCTCCAGTGTGCGTTCTTCATGCGGCTGTACCGTACCCAGTTGGCCCCGCGAACCCATATTGCCCGGTAAAAAAGAAACCATTAAAGTTAAATACGACACCAATCGTATGGGCCCGATAAACAAATCGGTTACCGTGCTGTCTAACGCTAAAAATTCACCTGTTGTGCTCAGATTAACTGGAAATATTGTGAAAAAGACGGAAGAAAGCGCTATACCTGAAAAAAATATAGCTCCCGGAAGCAGCCCGATGGTAAAATAATAACCATTTCCATTGTCAATTTTAGCTTACAAAGTGAGCAATCATCTTTCCCGGATGTTGCTCACTTTTTTTTGTTTGGCCGGAGTGTCCTTTTTTTTGCTAATCCAAAATTAGCTTATAACTTTGCACCATTATTAACATCTTGCTTAACAACTTATTGACATGCCAAAAATTTCTGACCGCGGTTGCCAAATGCCTGCTTCTCCTATCCGTAAGCTGGTCCCTTATGCTGAAGCAGCAAAAAAAAGAGGTATTAAAGTGTATCACCTGAATATTGGTCAGCCCGATATTAATACTCCGGAAGTGGCTTTGAAAGCCTTACGTAATTTCGATCAAAAAGTGATTGAATACAGCCATTCGGCCGGAAACGAATCCTACCGGACTAAACTGGCCGGCTATTATCAAAATATTGGTATTGATGTTGATCATAATGACATCATTATTACTACCGGAGGCTCTGAAGCGATTGCTTTTGCCTTTCAGGTGTGTTTAAACCCGGGTGACGAAGTAATTATTCCGGAACCTTTTTACACCAATTATAACGCTTTTGCAGTTACCGCAGGTGTAAAAGTTGTTCCCATTACTTCAAATATTGATACAGGATTTGCTCTGCCTCCCATCGCAGATTTTAAAAAAGTCATCACTCCGCGTACCAAAGCCATTCTTATTTGCAATCCAAACAACCCCACCGGATACCTGTATTCAGAGCAAGAGATAAAACAATTGGGACAACTTGCGCTTGAGCATGATCTTTACCTGCTGTCCGATGAAGTTTACCGGGAGTTCTGTTACGATGGATACAATCACTTTTCAGTGATGGATCTTAAAGGGATGGAAGAACATTCAGTGCTTATTGATTCTGTATCAAAACGATACAGTGAGTGCGGCGTACGTATAGGGGCAGTTATTTCAAAGAATAAAAAATTAATGGCTGCAGCATTAAAATTTGCACAGGCACGCTTAAGCCCTCCCTCCTTAGGGCAGGTTATTGGCGAAGCTTCCTTGAATACCCCCGATTCTTACTTTAAAGAAGTTTATGATGAGTACATACTGCGTCGTAACCTGGTCATTGAAGAACTGAATAAAATTCCAGGCGTACTTGCACCCATGCCTAAGGGCGCATTTTATACCATCGTTGGTCTGCCGGTCGATGATGCGGATACTTTTTGCCAGTGGCTGCTTGAAGAGTTTGAATATCAGGGACAAACAGTGATGCTCGCTCCTGCAAGCGGATTTTATGCCACTCCCGGTCTGGGTAAAAATGAAGTGCGCATTGCGTATGTCTTAAAATCCGAAGACCTTAGAAATGCTGTAAAATGCCTGGAGGAAGCCCTGAAAGTTTATCCGGGAAGAACAAAATAACCGCTAATTAATTGTAGTAAAAAGGTCATCCATCACAACAGGGTGACCTTTTTTTTTAAAAAAGCAAGCCGATCGTTCATAAATCTGCTGTTATTGTTATCATTCAAAATCAGGATAAAGCAGATACTTTCTGCGAATTGTTTTAAATTCTTTCAAATCAGCTTGCCAGCTTTCTCGTATTTCATCTGCATCTACGCCTGCCTCTATCTGCTTCCGGAGTGTAGGTGAACCTGCCAGTTTTTCGAAGAAATTGTTAAAAAATGAGGCCTTATCGGGCAATACATCATACATGTGTATGAGCCAGCTCAGTTCTATCCTCCCTTGTTTATAAATGTTGGCAGCAAATTGTTCAAGATCAAGGCCATAACATTTAGTGCGCTCATAAGGCGGGTTTTCAGCTATCCCTTTTATTGGATGTGGTGTAAAAGAAAACTTTTGGTCCGGATAAGCAGGATGTCCGATGATGGTGAAAGGGGAGGA
>JAQVEI010000126.1 GCA_028697695.1 Lentimicrobiaceae bacterium | reverse complement strand
TTTTATTTGTCATGAACATAGGAGCCAAAAGTCTCCTTTGTTCGAAAAGGCATCAGTGTAAAGTCAGGAACAAATGGTTGCATCCCGAAAATGTCCAATGATGGGACCAACTTATATTAATTCCGCAGCATTAAGCAGCCTGATCATTTGGCCTGCAGTTTTGAAAAGGCTGCCTTAAAATTTATTTCACCAGATAAAAAACGGCCTCATTCCACATGACAGGATTCTGTCATTAGAACGAAGCCGGAGGATTAAATACAGAAGCCTGTTAAAGCGGGAACAGAGCATCAACCTTTAGGCGAGCTATTGGTTTTTCGCACCCAGGAAAACGATCTCGTTGGCTATTATTTCCGTAGTATAATGGGTCACATTTTCCTTATCTGTCCAGTTGCGGTAAGTGAGTTTACCTTCAAGGGCAATCTCCTTGCCTTTGACCAGATACTTTTCGCAGGTTTCAGCCAGCTTTCCCCACACCACTATTTGATGCCATTGGGTTTCCTTTACTTTTTGCCCTTCTTTGTTGGTGTACTCATCGTTGGTGGCCAGCGAAAAACGGGCTACTTTTTTATTGCTGTCAAGGGTTTTCACTTCAGGGTTCATCCCCAGATTTCCAATCAACTGTACGCGATTTTTTAATGAGTTCATGATAATAGAATTTTTAAAAATTAAACATGTTTTAAGCAATCAATCAGCCTGCCTTTCGTGCCTCGAGCATGACAAGTTCGTTCACAACTATTTCGGTAATATAGCGTGTTTTGTTTTCTTTGTCCGTATATGATCGGTGCATAATTTTACCCTCAATGGCCACCTCCTGACCTTTGGAGAGGTACTTTTCACAAACAGTAGCCAGGCCATTCCAAACCACAATGTTGTGCCATTGGGTTTCTTCCACTTTTTCGCCCTTTTGGGTAAAATAAACATCAGAGGTAGCCAGACTAAATTTCGCAACTTTGCTCTTATTATCGAAGGTTTTTACTTCCGGATTGGCACCAAGCCGGCCAATGAGTTGTACTGAATTTCTAAGTGAGTTCATGATAAATACGTTTTTGTAGTGAATAATTATTTTTTTTGTTTAACCTGCCTGACGCCCACTGATCATAAGCAGATCGTTTACGGTAATCTCCGTAACCAGGCGGGTTTTACCCTCATTATCCGTGTAGGTACGGTATCCAATTCTTCCTTCTATCGCAATTTCACGACCTTTGGTAAGGTATTTACCACAAATTTCAGCCAGCTTACCCCACACAATCAGATCGTGCCACAGGGTACGCAGTGCCTTTTCTCCATTTTTGCCCGCTGCCCGTTCATGGGTAGCCAATCTTAACTTTGCCATTACACTTCCATTTTCGAAAGTTTTCATTTCCGGATCAGCTCCCAGGAGCCCGATCAACTGTACACGATTTTTTAAAGCTTTCATTTTTTTTAGATTTTTGCCCGGAGGCGTTCAACAATTTTATGTTACTTCACTTGTCCTACCTTTTGGCTATGGTTGAACGATGAAGCAAAAGTACCACGGGTCAATCGCCGGAGCCGGATAATAACCGGTTATAGTCGCATACAGTCGCTTGTAAACGTTTGAAAACACTTAGAATATTACCTAAAATATTCACTATCAATTATTACGGTTAATTAAAAAAATTGTATAAAATAGAATTAAGCAGCACTAAAGCGCCTTATCTTTGTATTTCCATTTTATTCAAACGAAACTTCATTTCATTCACTTAAAAATTTTGATTTATGGCTAAATCAATGGATGCCAAGAAAGAAGCCAAAAAAGCTCCGACCAAATCGCTAAAGGAAAAAAGAGCTGAGAAAAAAGAAAAGAAATCCAAAGGCTAATGGGCATCATGCATGTATTTAACTTTCAAGGGTCGGGCTAATTATCACCGGCCCTTTTTTATTTAAATGAAATTTGTTATTTTTACCTGATGAATGCATAAGTGTTAACCAACATGGCACGGTGGAAATCATATTTATGATGGACAAGCCCTGTCTGTTAGCATGAGTCTAACTAAACCAATTCATACTATGGAAAGAACATGTCTGGATTGTGGTGAACCATTGGTAGGTCGGGCCGATAAAAAGTTTTGTGATGATCAGTGTCGCAACAACTACAATAACCGCATGAATAGCGACACTACTACCCAAATGCGCAATATCAATCATATATTGCGTAAGAACCGGCGTATTTTGGCCGGGCTGATACCTGAGGATAAAACCACGATACACAAAGACAAGCTATTGGCCCAGGGTTTTAACTTTACCTATTTTACACATCAATACATTACTCAAAAAGGCAGCATTTATCATTTTGTTTACGAATATGGTTATTTAGAGCTCGACATCAACTTTTACATGTTGGTGCACCGCAAAAATCCCTAATCAATACAGGCTTCAAAAATTGTATATTTCTGCATCATTGTTATCTTTGCATTGAATCTAAACAAGCTTAAGTCATGAAGAATATTGACACTTATGATTTTTCAGGCAAAAGAGCCTTAATCCGTGTTGATTTTAATGTCCCACTTGATGATGACCTTAAAATAACGGATACTACACGCATTGATGCTGCCCTTCCAACAATTCGCAAAGTACTGGACGGTGGAGGTGCTGTCATTTTGATGTCGCATTTGGGCCGTCCCAAAAAGAAAGGAGAAAATAAACTCTCCCTTAAACATATCCTTCCTTACCTTAACCATGTGCTGGGAATTGAAGTAAAATTTGCCGATGACTGCATGGGAGAATCTGCAAGGACTCTGAGTGCCGGCCTGGAACCCGGAGAAGTACTTCTGCTTGAAAACCTTCGGTATTATGAAGAGGAGGAAGGCAAGCCCCGTCTTCCACAAACATCTACAGACGAAGAGTTAAAAGCTGCTAAAGCTTCTGTTAAGGAAAAGCAAAAAGAGTTTACCAAACAACTGGCTTCCTACGCCGACTGCTACGTTAATGATGCGTTTGGCACTGCACATCGTGCTCATGCTTCTACTGCACTGGTAGCCGATTATTTTCCGGAAGATAAGATGTTCGGCTATCTGCTGAATGCTGAAGTTGAAAGCCTAAATAAAGTATTGAAAGAGGGCGAAAAACCATTTACTGCTGTTTTGGGAGGCGCCAAAGTTTCCGGTAAGATACAGATTATAAACCACTTGATGCATAAGGTGGATAATCTTATTGTTGGAGGAGGTATGATGTTTACCTTTATAAAAGCCATGGGAGGCAAGATAGGTAAATCGCTGGTTGAAGATGATTTGCTGGAACTTACCAAAAACACTCTTGAAGGCGCCAAAATGCATGGCGTTAATCTGATTTTACCTGTAGATGCAATAGCCGCTGATGCTTTTGCCAATGATGCCAAAACCCGCCTGGTAAAAGCTGATGAGATTCCCGATGGTTGGATGGGCCTGGATATCGGGCCGGAATCTATTGCCCTGTTCAATAAAGTTTTGATGAATTCAAAAACCATATTGTGGAACGGGCCAATGGGTGTGTTCGAAATGCCAAACTTCGCCGAAGGAACCGTTCAAATAGCTAAATCCATAGCCAATGCCACACAAAAAGGGGCATTTTCGCTGGTTGGAGGTGGAGATTCGGTGGCAGCAGTCAACAAATTTAAGCTGGCCGACAAAATTAGCTATGTAAGTACAGGAGGAGGAGCTATGCTTGAATTTATTGAGGGGAAAGCACTACCTGGAGTAGCCGCCATTGAAAGATAAATCTTCGAATGGTTTAACACCAGCAATCAAAGCGCACACATCGGTTGAGGCTAAAAGCTGGCGGGTATTTCGGAGCACTTCACTGTCAACCTGCGATAAAGGTTATGAGTTGCAATACCCTTCAAATTAGCACTTACAGCCCGCTTGATTTTAGTCTTTGTTACCGCCTGGTGTTCTGTCTTCCAGACTTGTAAACCATTGTTATTATTAATTCTCCAGTCTTTTCGTAAACAATTGGAATTCTTTTGCAAACAGAAATAGCAAAACTTACTTGTCTTTTTGGCTTTGTTTTTTTACTTCCTCAAATTGATTTTTGATATAACCAATAAGTTTATCAGATACAATTTCAGCTATCTGACTTTGTGGCATTCCTGTCTTATTTGACTTGGAGCATTTTTTTCTTTCTGGAAAACCGATAGAGCATCTGGCTCCATTACACAATTTTGGTTTTCTTCTCGTGTGAAATATGACTTATACATATGATTAAATTTTAAAGTAATTATTGAAAAAGAATTGATTAAGTTCAGGTTTAAAGTAATGTTTTCGTTTTATCCAAATGAAACCATCGCCTTTTGAGATAATTGCTACATCCACCGGACCACCAACACTTTCTTCGGCATTTGTAATACGCCTTTTCAAGTAAGTCAGATAAATTAAACTTTCTGCCATTTCTGCAAGGTCTTTTTTTGATAAATGGCTAACGGCATTCATCAGTGGATTGATATAGTTCTCTCTACGAATTTGTTTATTCATCTGTGAATATTCCGCAATCAATTTCTGTGTTTCTAATGATTTGATTTGCTTTGTCAATAATGGATTGCTGTCTCCAATTGCATCAAGTATTAGCTGATTGTATTTGTCGAACAGTGCCCCAAAATTTTCAAGATAGGTATTATCCAACAATGGATCAACACCGCTTAAAATTGTATTTATAACATCGGTTTGTGCAAAAGGTCTTACTGCACCGCTGTTTAAATCCGAAATGCTGGCACAGTTTGGCTCATCAACAAAGTATCTCAATTTGTTGTCAAAAACCATTGAAACATTTAGGGGAATCAATTAAGGATATATTTCTTCTTCACCAAAACCTGCAAAAACAAGTCCTGTGTGGTTAGAAATATATTCTTTGGCTTTTAAAATAAGACAGATTGATTCTTTAAGCAGTTCCTTGATCTGTTCACTTAAATCAAATCCATTCTGAGTAAAACGATTATCAATGATTTCATTTAAAACGACATCTGAAAAATTCTTGAAATTCTCAAAGGTATATGTTTCATATTCAGGGCAGATGTCCGTATTGGGTTGCCAAGAACCCTTCAATGAATATAATTGTTGCTCGAACAATGTAATAAACTGCTGTTTGCTTTCATCTGTCGGATTGTCAAATATACCTCGATTGTTTTTAGCAATCTCATTTATTGTGGAATCCACAATATTCACCGCAAAGCTGGCAAAGTAATTTCTCTGCATTTCCACGTTGGTGAAGTAATTCTTTGAAGCAAGAAATTCAAGAAAATTTGTTTGATATTCCCTCAAAGTTGGAAATGAGGTTTCGCCAAGTTTATTCCAGTATATTTTTATAATGGTTTCCCAGGGTGTTGCCATAAAGGAAGCCGAATTGTAAAGCATAATCCCTATCGGATGCCTTTTTGACAATGTAAAAACCTTGTTTGCTCTGTTAAAAATTTTATGATTTTCAGTGCCGCCAACTGTTACGGCACTGTCGGCAGCTATAGCAACTGCCTGTTTGTTTAATATTCCTAATACTGCTGTCATAATTTACAAAGTTATTAATTTTATTGAAAACATTTCAAAAATTAATTGGCTGTCTTGTCAATATTCTTTCTGTCCTTTCACAATGGTTTGCTTATCAATGTTTCTATATCGTTGTCTGTTTCTTACACTTGGCGGTAACTTTTAATACACCTCCCTGAAAGCAACAGCCAAAGCTGCGATTAGAGGTTATACCAAGCCAATGATGTTCTGGAGAAACAGGCCTTTTAATTAGCAGTCGATCCAGTCGTCACCATCTTTTATCAGGGCTATCAATGCATCCACTGCTTCGGATTCAGGCACATTCCGGTGCATTATCCTGTTTCCTTTATACAATGTAACTTTACCGTGTCCGGCACCCACGTAACCATAATCGGCATCGGCCATTTCGCCCGGGCCATTTACTATGCAACCCATTACAGCAATTTTCAGCCCTTTGAGATGCTTTGTGCGTTTTTTCACTTTATGTAACACCTGCTGAATGTTGAACAGGGTGCGCCCACATGAAGGGCAGGCTATATATTCTGCATGGGAAATGTATCGCCGGGTTGCCTGCAGCAAGCCATATCCTATCCGCCGGGCATCTTCAATACCCAATACATCTGCATCAAGCATTACGCCTTCGCCCAGCCCGTCCAAAAGTAAATTGCCCGGATTTAAAGCATTCTCTATAAGGGCATCCGTTGCGTTTTTTACGATAATGGGGCTTTTTAGTATCACCGGAAGGTTTAATCCGGCGGTAGACAGTGCTTTAATCAACCTGCGGGTACAATCTGTTTTGGTTTCTGCCACTATGACGGCTTCATTGTTTTGGCGAACAGCTTCAACAATTGCAGGCAACGGAGTTTCCGCGAAAGTATCATTTATATAAAGCAAGGGTTGATCAAGAGCCGTCAGCTTTCCATCTTCTTCAACATGAAAAACTTTCTGCTGATAACCAAGCAGGACTACAGGAGGGTTCTTCCCACCTATGCGCCCTTTGGCTGAAGACAAAACAGGATTGCGCGCTGTTTCATGCCGGATTTCTATATCAACCGGCAGGTGCATGTAACCCTGCTTTTCGCCATGATTATGAGTAAACCGCGCGGCAATTGCTTTTGCCACCGGGATTTCCAATTCCGGAGCTTCCGTGAGTGAAACCCTGATCGTATCACCAATCCCACGGGCAAGCAAGGCACCAATACCGACGACCGATTTCAGCCGGCCGTCTTCACCATCAGCAGCCTCGGTTACACCAAGATGCAGCGGGTAATTAAGGCCTTCCTGTGAAAGACGCGAAGCCAGGAGCATGCACGATTGTACCATTATCCGCACATTACTCGATTTCATCGATAGTACAAGA
>JAQVEI010000125.1 GCA_028697695.1 Lentimicrobiaceae bacterium | reverse complement strand
CCGGGATGTCGCAGGCACGTGAGGTTGTCCGTTGGGCTTTCGACGAAAAACGTAAAGTAGGTGATATCTCCCCCGTATTTGAGGTGGATGGTAAATATATTGTTGCCAAACTTACAGAAAAGCGTGAAAAAGGAACACCCACGCTTGAACAAGTGAAAGAGTTTATTGAGCCTTTGGCAAAAAGAGATAAAAAAGCTGAAAAAATAATTGCTGAAATCAATAAGGAGATTACCTCCCCTTCTACATTAAGTACAGGCTACCGTATGCTGGGTATGAAAGCCGATACCACCGAAATCGTTTTTGGCGCTTCAAATTTGCCTGGTTATGGCCGCGAGGATGATGTAATCGGAAAAGTTTTCGCCATGAAAGCCGGTGAGATGTCCAGGCCAATTCAGGGCAATCAGGGCGTATTTGTGGTAGCGGTAGATGCCATTATTCCGGCACCGCCGAAAGACGATTACACTACAGAAAAGAGAATGCTGAACAATGCCTTCCAGACACGCAGCCAGCGCGAAACAACTGAAGCACTGAAACGTATGGCTAAAATCGAAGATAACCGGCTGATGTTCTATTAAACCTCATTCAAATCATATTCAAAAGCTGCCTTTACCGGCAGCTTTTTTTTTGCACTTTACCGGATAAACTGTTTTTGCAGGCAAATTTTTCGTATCTTTAAACCTGTAAAGTTATTAAACCGATGAACTAAACAAGCTGTTTTAAAAACTGCCTCTGCTCCGGCGAAACAAGCCTGCCTTATCATTATCAAATAAAAACTCAGGATATTATGCCAGCGCTGGCTTCTATGGCTCATGATATCATTTCATTGATATATCCCCGGGTATGTCTGGCATGTGGCAATGTGCTCTACAAAAAAGAACATATCCTGTGTTTTCATTGTCTTTACCATTTACCCAAAACCGATTTTCATTTATCGCCCGATAACCCCTGCATTCAATTGTTTTGGGGTAAAGTAAACATTCAGGCTGCTGCAGCCTGTTATTATTTTACCAAAGCGGGCAAAGTTCAACATCTTATCCATCAACTTAAATATAAAGGATACAAGGAGATTGGCGCCTACATTGGAGAGAATTATGGCCGGGAACTTAAAAGCTCTCCTTTATTCGACAGTGTATCGGCGGTGATTCCGGTGCCCTTACATCCGCGTAAGCAGGCTAAAAGAGGCTACAATCAAGCTGAATGGTTTGCCATGGGTTTAAGTAAGGGCATGAAAATTGAATTTGATGCCACCACGCTAGTCCGGAGTAAAGCCTCGGAAACCCAGACCCGGAAGTCGAGGTTTATGCGGTATGAGAATGTAAAGGAGATTTTTACCCTTACAACCACCCAACGTTACATTAACCAGCACGTATTATTGGTGGATGATGTAATAACCACAGGCTCTACACTTGAAGCTTCAGCCAATGCACTCATGGGCATCCCGGGTATTCGTATCAGCATTGCATCCATTGCCTGCGCGGTTCATTAAACCTGCGACAGTTTAAGCATATTGGTTTTGCCGGGTTTGCCAATAGGGATACTGGAAATATGAATAAAGTAGTCGCCTTTTTGCAGGTGCCCCTGGTTTATCAATATTTTACGCATATTCGTAAGCGCCGTATCCGTATTTGAGAATTTATCATAATACACCGGTGTAACGCCCCACAGTAAATTCATCATATTGAGCAGATAGTGGTCGCTGGCAAAGATAAAAATTCCTGCTCCTGGCCGAAAGCTGGAGAGCTTAAAAGCAGAGTATCCGGAATGTGTCATACCTATGATTGCAGTAGCTTTTACCTGCTGTGCCAGATCTCTTGCCGCCCGGATAACAGCATCCGAGATTCGACGTTCGCCGGGCGAATCCGTATGGGATTCCACCGCATGCAACAGACCGCTGTTTTCTACATCCATAATTATTCTACTCATGGTTTCCACGGTTTCTACCGGGAAACTACCCACGGAAGTTTCCCCGCTAAGCATCAGTGCATCGGCTCCATCAATCACCGAGTTGGCCACATCACTCACCTCGGCCCGTGTAGGTCTCATATTAGTGATCATACCTTCCATCATTTGGGTAGCAACCACAATAGGTTTGGACGCTGCAATGCTCATGTGGATAAATTTCTTCTGAACTATGGGTACCTGCTCCTGTGGTATTTCTACACCCAAATCTCCGCGCGCAACCATTATGGCATCACTCGCCCTTATTATGGCCAAAGCATTTTCCACCGCTTCGGGTTTTTCTATTTTGGCCATAATTTTAGGTGGCCGCATCTTACATTTATCGAGGATATGCCTGCGCAAACCTTCAATATCAGCAGCCGTTCTTACAAACGACAGAGCTATCCACTCTATATTGTGTTGCAGGATAAAGTTAAGATCATCCAGATCTTTTTCAGAAAGCGTGGGTAAACTTAAACGGGTGTTGGGAAGGTTGATGCCTTTGTTTGAACTGAGCATACCACCCTGAATAACTTTGGCTACTACTTCATCAATTTGGTTTGATTCTAAAGCCTGAAGCATTATTTTACCATCATCCAGCAATATCCGCTCCCCTGCTTTAACATCTCTGGCAAAGCCATTATAACCTACACTAATAATATGCTGCGCGCTAATCTGGCTCCGTGTGGTCATCAATACCTGCTCTCCGGGCTTAAGCAGCATGGCATTGCCTTCCACTTCACCTGTTCGGATTTTCGGACCCGAAAGGTCGGCCAGCGTGGCCACATGAAGACCTAACTCTGCGTTTAACTTATCAATCCTTGAAAGAGTTTGTGCATGTATCTGGTGTGTGCCATGTGAAAAATTAAGCCGGAAAACATTTACACCTGCAAGCATGAGTTGTTTTAATGTATGCTCATCAGATGAGGCCGGACCCAGTGTGGCAACTATTTTGGTTTTTCTCATATCTGTTTCTCAAGTTGGTGAGGAAAGAAATACAAATATAGACAATCATCCCCATTTATTCAATCAGATTATTGCGTGGCAATCCGTTAAAATCAGTTTTTTTACTTAGCTCCAATGCCAAAATGCTTACTTTTGTATCCTCTTTGAATAGCAAGAAATTGGACATCAATTTAACATTATTATTTGTAGTTATCTGTCTGGCTTACCACACTTTCTCTGCAACCTGGTATTCGGTGTCGCTTCACCGAAAGCTGGCTATAAAGGTTAAGGTGTATTTGCCACTGTTCATGGCCGTGATGCCGGCAGCCGGCTTTGGATTTGGGCTGCTTACCGGCATACTGTTCAAACCAATGGCGGGTAATTTTTCAATTACCGCAGGCGGTTTGCTACTTGCACTTATTGGATTAAAAATAATGTACGAATCTTTTAAATTTTATCCCGAAGAAAGGGTTAAACTTACCGACACTCTAAAATCGGCTCTGCTGCTTGCACTCTCAGGCAGCATGAATGTTTTTTTTGGAGGTTTCGCCCTTGGCCTTGCAGGGTTTCCGGTTCTCATGCCTATGGCTTTGTTGTTTGGTGTATCGTTGGTGTACACATTGGCCGGCATACTGTTGGGGAATGCACATGGTTATAAAACAATGCCGGCACGGCTCGGTATTTTGGCTGGTTCCCTTATTGTTTTCTTCTCGATTCGAATGCTCTATTGATTTTTTAATAACTTCACCACAATGAAAAAACTCATTTTTCTTTTATTATTACCATTTACTACCCTTACACAGGCTCAGCCACCGGCTGCTTACTACAATAGTGCTGCGGGTTTATATGGAGAGGCGCTACAGGCTGCCTTGCATAACATCATCGACAATCATCAGGTTCAATCATACGGTTCACTGCACGCCCATTTTGAAGCCACTGACAAAAAGCCCGACAATACGGTATGGGATATGTACTCTGATGTTCCGGGTGGAACGCCACCTTATGTTTATCATTTTACATCCGGCGATCAATGTGGAAATTATAGTCGTGAAGGCGATTGTTACAACCGGGAGCATTCCTGGCCCAAAAGCTGGTTTAACAATCAAAGCCCTATGAACTCCGATTTGTTTCACTTATACCCTACTGACGGCTACGTAAATGGCAAACGAAGCAATTTTCCGTTTGGAGAAGTTTCTTCGGCCACGTGGACCTCAAAAAACGGCAGTAAGCTTGGCCCATGTAGCTATTCAGGTTACTCAGGTACCGTATTTGAACCGATTGACGCCTATAAGGGTGATTTTGCCAGAACCTACTTCTATATGTCAACCCGCTATTACCATGAAGATAACGGTTGGGCAGGCAGTCCAATGGTGAACGGTGCACAGCTTAAACCCTGGGCTTTGGCCATGATGATGGAATGGCATCAGGCAGACCCGGTAAGCCAGAAAGAGATTGACAGAAACAACGCTGTTTATGAAATACAGCAAAATCGAAACCCATTTATTGACCATCCGGAGTTTGTGGCAAATATCTGGGGTGACCCAACCGGGCTGTATGCTCCTGAAGTCAACAAAAACATTACAATATTTCCTGTACCGGCCAAGGAGTTTTGCATCGTAAACCACAACGGCTATTACAACAATAGCCAGGTTTCGGTTAAGCTGTATGACGTTGCCGGGAAGATACACCCCTGTTCCCTTAGCCGCGACGGACAAAGCCTGCAGATAGATCTATCCGCACTTTCGAGTGGATTTTACATCGCATTGATTGCTGAAGATGGCAAACTACCTGCTCATGCCCGCATTTTAAAATAGCCCGTTATGTCAAATATAAGATTAACCAAGGAATTTAAATTTGAAATGGCTCATGCTCTTGCGGGGTATGATGGGCCCTGTCGCCATATCCATGGACATTCCTACGAGTTTTTTGTCACCATAACAGGGCAACCTATTACAGATGCAAACCACCCTCACTATGGAATGGTGATGGATTTCAGAGAGTTAAAAACCCTGGTTAGGGCACAGATAGTGGATGAATTTGACCATTCGCTGGTACTACAACGAAACACTGCTCCCGACCCCCTGATTAATCTGAATGACTTTGTCGGCCGGCTTATCCTGGTAGATTATCAGCCTACCAGTGAAAACCTGCTTATTGATTTCGCCGAACGAATCAGTAAGCATCTGCCCGACAATATCCGCCTGTTTAGCCTGAAGTTGTGTGAAACAGTAACTTCTTATGCCGAATGGTATGCATCGGATAATGATTAATTAAATTTATCCTTAAACAATAACCGGTCTGCAGCCTCATAAAGTTGCAGCCTACCAATGGGTTTTGCAAGATAATCATCACAGCCTGCATCTATACAGCGTTGTTTATCCGCATTCAGCGCCATGGCTGTTTGAGCAATAACCGGCAATTTTTGATTTATTGACTTTATTCGCCGGGTTGCCTCAAACCCATCCATAATTGGGAGTTGCATGTCCATCAGTACCAAATCCAGGGGTTGATTCTCAACTATTTTAACCGCCTCGGCACCATCGGCTGCATAAAACAACTCTGCATTGGTACGTAAAAGCATTACCGCAAGAAACCGCATGTTTACGGGATCATCTTCCACCATAAGTATTTTCTTGCCTTTCCAATCATAAACCCGGGTACGGTAACCGTTGGTGCCAGTTGCCGGCTGGGGCAATTGGTACTCCTTTCTGGGAATGGAAAAACGGAAGGTTGAACCGGCTCCGGGTGTAGAATTTATCTGAATGGGCTCTCCGATAAAGGAGGCCAACCCCTGACTTATAGACAAGCCCAGACCTGCACCACCCATTTCACGGTTTAAATCATGCTCAATGCGATAAAAACGATCGAAGATGGATGATTGCTTGTCCTCATCAATACCAATGCCTGTATCGCTCACAAAAAATTTAATATATTCCGCAGTCAGCACATACCCAAAATCAATCATCCCATTGGTAGTATATTTTATAGCATTGGTTAACAGGTTCCACAGGATTTGCTTAAGCTTGGTTTCATCAGTTTCTATCAATTCATCACCCATTTGCTGATCTATCAGCAGGTTTATTTTTATATCTTTTCGCTTCAGAGAAACTTTTGTACCTTCAGCCTGAATAAGCAAAGATTCCATAAAACGGTTTAGCTGGCAAGGTTGCGGGCGGTAACTGAGTTGTCCCGAATCAATAAGTGCAGTTTTAATAACATCATCGAGCAACTGCAACAATTTTTGGCTGCTGTTTTTAATGATGCTTAAATATTCCGATCTTTCTTTGGCCTGAATATCAGGATCATCCAACATGCTCAGAAAGCCCAGAATATGATTCATTGGTGTTCTTATCTCATGAGATATGCCGGCCAAAAATGCAGATTTAAGTTTGTCGGAAGATTCAGCTTGTATCAATGCATTTTTCAGAGCGCTTTCTCTTTGCTTACGTGCTAATGTGTTGGCCATAATCTGAGCGGTAAGCCGGAAGGCATTCAATGTATTTTCATGCCATTGTGCCGGCCTGCTGTAGGTGTCAAAACCTATGAAACCCAGGAACTGTT
This sequence comes from Lentimicrobiaceae bacterium, assembly GCA_028697695.1. Lineage (GTDB taxonomy): Bacteria > Bacteroidota > Bacteroidia > Bacteroidales > Lentimicrobiaceae > Lentimicrobium. Next base: position 387 of record JAQVEI010000125.1, on the reverse strand, counting down.
GTTCACCCGTAAGGGGAATGGCAATCATGGTTTCAACATTCAACAAATCAAAGAAATAGAGCATTTCACCGTAACCGGACGCTGTGTCGCCATCAGAGCGTTGAAAATGCAGCAGCTCCCCATCTTCCATTTTACGTATAAATTCCTGAATTTCAACTATCTGAATAGAAGGGATTAATTGCTTGTGTGAGAAACGCTTATCAAAAGCATACTCATGGGTTAAATTTACACGAGCCTGGGCCGCATCATAACAGGCAATATACACCCTTTCTGCACCATACAGAGAACCTACTTTTTCAAGCGCGTTCAGAATGATATCATCCATATTATTGATATCCATATTAATGAGCCTGAAAGAAAGCTGATTGATGTATTCAATAAATTCAA
>JAQVEI010000124.1 GCA_028697695.1 Lentimicrobiaceae bacterium | reverse complement strand
AGGCAATTCAGGAAATTCAAATTTCATAATTTATCCTCCTTGTTTTTTATTGTTCTTAATTGTATTAAATATAAATAACATATAAGAAGCAGGTTTGTTTGAGCAGATTTTTCTCACATTTACAGAAGTATGATACTTAGCTACTTATTACAGTGCTTCCGTCAAAATTAAATAATGAAAAATATTATTATAGTTGCTAACCGGGCTGAAAATAATCGAAATCAAAAAATTACACCGGCAAGTGCATTTAAAACTCAATGGAAAGTTTAATGTTGAGTTGTCGTGGAGTTAAATAATTTGGCACTCCATACTGCCGGTTATTTACATCTTTAATCCACATATACGAGATGGTATTTTTCACTTGTAACAGATTAAGCACTTCGGCACTAATCCATATATTGCGAACATGCTTTAATAGTGCTGAGCGCGAGGCAGTTTTGTCTGAATTTCCGATAATTTGTTTGGAAAATCCTATATCCACCCTTCGGAAAGGGGGCATGCGCTGGGCGTTGCGTGCTCTTGCATCGCCGGGCGGACTGTAGGGCATTCCCGTACCAAACAATAAATTCAGGTGCATTTTATAGGTGGGGCTTCGTGGCAGGTAATCCTGAAAAAACAGACCAAAAGTAATGAGCTGATCGGTAGGACGCGGCATAAATCCTCTATACACCGTAAGTGAATCCACAATCACTGCATCGGAAGTAAAGCCCGCGATAATACGTTCGCCACTGGCATTAAAATAATCGGTATAGCTATCTTCATCCAGATTTTCTGCAGTACGCATTAGAGAGAGGCTGGCCCACGATTCTACGCCTTTTACGAACTCACCGTTCACTTTAAAGTCGAGGCCCGTGGCATAACCGCTTGCCATATTTTTAGCGTAGTATCTAAGCCGCACATTATCAACGTCGTAAGGGACAAGATTTCGCAAAAATTTATAATAAGCTTCAGCCGTGAATTTAAAAGGGCGTCCCCAGGCCATGAAATTAAGATCGGTACCCGCAACAAGATGAGTAGAAGTCTGTGCCTTCAGGTTGGTATTTACCTGGCCATCCGGTGCACGCATCTCACGATAAAAAGGCGGCTGAACATACCTTCCTGCCGAAACCCGGTAAAGGATATCACGGTTAGAAGCAGGTTTAAATGAGATGGTTCCGCGGGGACTGACTAACCATTGCCGGTTCACATCCCAGTAGCTAACACGGGCACCCACGGTTAATCCATATTGTGATTTTTCCCTTGTAAACGTAAAATGTTGCTGCAAAAATCCACTCAAACGGTTCGACTCCAATAAGGTCTTACTCCTGACAACATCCTGCAACATTACCTCTGACTGATTGCCGGGTTCTCCGGGTACACCTGCATGGTATGGCAGGGTAAAACCGGCCGAATCATTCAGATTCCATTCACTCATCCTGTCGTGAATAACTTCGCGTTGATACTTAATTCCCCACAGGGTAGTGGCATTTTCTTTAACCAGGGTGCCCCGCTGTTCAACACTCTTTACCGTAGCATCCAGATAGTTACGTGCATGATTCAGGTAGCTACCCACATCACGCAAATGCAAAGCCTGACCAAAAGCCTGGCTGCCCAGATCTGTTTCCAGTTCTCCAATCCAGTACTGACCCATTATGTCAAAGGTTTCGCTCTCTATGGTTTGGAAAGCTGAAACAATGAATTTCAGCATCAATTGCTCGCTGGCTTTATATGAAGTGGTAAAAGCGCCCATATAATTCTCAAAGCGGTCAACTTCGTGGCCATCAAAATAAACCGTCAGTTGAAGGGCTTCGTTTATGGTCCCAAAGCTGGTGTTGCGAACCGTGGGTTCCAGCTTGTAATTGTTAAGAGCGTAATTTCCAAATACACTAAACTCCAAACGCGGGTTTACTTCATAATGAAGCATGCCTTGAAAGTCGGTAAACGAGGGTATGTAATCACCTTCCGTTTCAAGCCCTTTGAGTACGTATTGACTGTTTTTTTGACGTGCACCCACCAGATACATAAACCGCCGGTCTTTCGTACTACCTTCCAGATGTAGGGAAGCACCCAGCAGACTGGCACTTACCGACCCGCCAAAAGTGGTAGGCCGCTTGTAACGAATATCCAACACCGAGGACATCTTATCCCCATAACGGGCATCAAAACCTCCGGCTGAGAAGAGTATGGATGAAACCAGGTCAGGATTTAAAAAACTAAGGCCTTCCTGTTGCCCGGAACGTACTAGAAAAGGTTTGTAGATCTCCACATCATTCACATAGACCAGATTTTCATCATAATTTCCGCCACGCACAGAATATTGTGAGCTTAATTCTGTGTTGGATGAAACGCCGGGCATGGTTTTGATCAAGGCTTCAATACCACCTGAGGTGCTGGGTATTTGCGTTGCAAGTCGTGGGTTGATGGGACTAAGGCTGGATGATCTGACCTGACGGTCTTCCACAACAAAATCAGGCAATTCTACGGCCGTTTGAATCAACCGGCGGTTTAATTCGCGCTTCTCCCCTTCTTTAAGTACTATCTTCAATTTTATTGTGCTGTACCCCACTGAGGAGATAACTATATTTAGCTCGGTATTGGCGTCGACTTTTAACACAAAAGTGCCGTCAGCTCCAGTAACAGCTCCTCCCGGCATACCCACAATAGCGATATTTACCAGTGCTAGAGGTTGCTGTTGCTCATCGGTAATTTTTCCGTAAATTTCAGCTTTGCCCGATAATTGGGCTGATGCTGCGCCAACGCAAGCCAATTGTATCAGCAAAAACAGGAGAATAATCGTTGGCCAAAGGGCGGTACTTGAAGCAGAAATTCTTGAAAACATTAATTTTTCTTTTTAAAATCGCCACGTTTCCAGGCTTTTATAAATTCCGCCCAGGCAAAAGGGTTAAATACAGTAATGGGTTGGGTTTGACCGTAATAATAAAGTTTATCAACCTGCTGATTCATATAATTGCGATAATTCATACTTCCATCCATAGGCATTTGACGGGCCCGCTCCCGCATCTCCATTTTATTGAGATTTTTTTGTGCAATTGTTAACTCGTCATCCGGTATATGATTGTATACAAATGCCTGCTTAAACTGCTCGGGCGTGGGCCAGGGATATATAACGGTTTCACGAAGCAAAATAGTATCATTGGTCATAATTTGTACCATCGAGTAGTGGTTGCCTTTCAAGGTATCGGGAATCCGGTATTGGCTCTTCTTATAGCCAACAGCCGAAAACTGAACAGTTTCACCTTTACGCGCCACCAGCGAGAAAAAACCGTAAAAGTCGGAAATTGTCCCCCGGTTGTAACCTTTAATGCGAATGTTTACATATGGAACCGGATGAAGGCTGTCGCTACTTACAACAATGCCTGAAAACTGAACCAAATCACCCTCTTTTTGCTGAGCCTTTACCCCCGGCAAAATAAAGATAAGCAGGAAAAACAATCCCAAAGATACTTTCATTGTAAAGCAAAGATAATATATATCCTTTTTGCCGGGTAAAAGCAGCTGTAATATTAAAAAAAATACTGTCACCATAAAGCGACAGTATTTTTTTTAATAAAACTTAAAATCTTTAATGACTAACGGTTAAGGTAACCTTTGGCCCGCGCATCTTTCAAACATGCAACAATTCCACGTTTGTTGATGTGCCGTATCCCATCGGCCGATACCTTCAGCGTAATCCAGCTATCCTCTTCGGGGATATAGAATTTCTTGGTTTGAAGATTGGGATAAAACCTGCGTTTGGTCTTTATATTTGAATGGGAAACCTTGTTTCCAACCATCATTCCTTTACCGGTAATTTCACAAATTCTTGACATGACAAAGGGTGTTCAGTGATTTTTAATTTTCGGTTTGCAAAGAACGGCATAATTTTATAATTATCCAACCTTTTTTAATAAAAATAATCACTATCAACCGACAAAAAACAAATTTCTGCCGGTTTAAATTTAAACTATTCATATTGAAACATTTACTATTTCTATGTCAGCTTTTTAAAAACTTCCTTTTTTCTGTCAGCTTTCTTATAACCCTGGTAAAACCGGTGGTAACTGAAAGCTCTGTCATCAGGTATTATTTTTACTGGGCTTTAACCAGGTGATGGTAGCTGATAAGTCTGATGGCAAAAGATAAATAATTTTTGATGCTGGATTGTTTAAACATTAAGATAATAGCTATATTCATTTTTGAGATTATAAATGTCCTGACCTGGCAGCGAACAACCAAAAAATACAATTGAAATTAAAATGCAATACTATGAGCATCGCAAAATTATTTGATTTAACAGGTAAAGCCGCCATTATTACCGGCGGAGCAAACGGAATAGGAAAAGCTACGGCACTGCTTTTGGCTAAGGCCGGTGCCAATATAGCTATTGGTGATTTTAAACCTGAGGAAGCGGAAAAAGTGGCCAGGGAAATTCAAAATTTGGGGGTAAAAGCCATTGCTGTTGCCTGCAATGTGCTAAAAGATGAAGATTTGGTGAACCTCGTAAATGCTGCCGTTGAAGAATTGGGAGGTGTTCATATCTTAATAAACAATGTGGGTGGAGGAGGAGGTGGCCGCGAAAATCCGTTTAAAATTACTACCGATGAATTTAAGCGTATTTTTGAATTAAATGTATTCAGCACCTGGCGTTTATGCCAACTATGCGTGCCGCATATGAAAAGAGCAGGCTATGGTTCAATCGTAATCACCACTTCTATGTTGGGCATAAACAAAAGTCCGAACATGAGCGCCTATGCATCTTAAAAGGCTGCTGTGAATCATATGGTGGCAAATCTGGCGCACGACTTTGGCCCAGAAGTAAGAATTAATGCTGTTGGTCCGGGTGCAACACGAACCGCTGCATTAGAAAGTGTGCTAACTCCTGAGATAGAGGAGAAGATGTTGGCCCACACCCCAATAAAGCGCCTGGGATATGCCGAAGATATTGCTGGTGCCATGCTCTACTTTGCGTCACCAATTTCGGAATGGGTTAGCGGACAGACCATTTTTGTTAATGGCGGTGGAGTGCAAACATTGGAATAGATTAAATACATTCTCCAGAGTCCTTTTTACATCCCTTCCTAAAATTGGCCAAGACCAGGATCAAAGGGCGCATCAATGCCTGCTGCTTTAATCCGACCTTGATTTCGGGGTTTGGGCCGCTGTTGATGAACGCTTTGTCCTAACATTTCGAATCATCGCAGAGCCGGGCCGTAACCATCCGGATTTATTGACAGCCCTGCCCCTCTGCTCTTCGCTAAAACCATACTGAAAATAAATAGTGGACATTTAAGTCCATTATTCATTTTAAATTGTTATCTTTGTATAAAAAATTGTTGATTTTATGTTTTCAAAAGCATGCGAATACGGTATCCGGGCTTCGGTTTATCTGGTTGATCAATCAAGTCAGGACCGGAAAACCAGTTTGAAAGAGCTGGCCAAAGCCATTGGTTCACCGGAGGCTTACACATCCAAAATATTGCAACAACTTGCCCGAAACAATATCATTGTATCCGAAAAGGGCCCTACGGGTGGTTTTTCGGTCAACCAAACATCTATTGAGACCTTAAAGCTTAGCCAGGTAGTAACGGCTATTGATGGCGATGATATTTACCGGGGATGCGGCCTGGGCTTTCATCATTGCGATGCGAATAAACCTTGCCCGATTCATCATCAATTTAAAGCCATACGAGATGATTTAAAAAACATGCTTGAAAACACCACATTGCTTACTTTGTCGAAAGACATAGAAAATGGGATTTCATTTTTGAAACGTTAAACAAGCTACTCACAACTTATGAAAAATTATAACAACCCCCTGACCTCCGATAGCGATATTGAAATGAAGAAACATCTTACATTGGATGATGAACGCATCCGCAAGATGTTGGACATTAAGCTAAAGGTTTTCAACAAAGAGCTCACTCCGGCACAGGCACGCGAGTTGGTTAACGAAACATTTGACCGTATTAGTGCCGAGGAGTTTGCCTATGGCGAACAGCATTTATACAATGCCGGCATAACTGATGAGATAATGGCTGAAGGCATGGACGACATCATTGAAGTGTTCAGGGATGTGCTTCCGGTGAACCAGCTAAACCTTCCCCCCGGCCATCCCATACAAACCTATGCCGATGAAGCGGCCGCCATCAAAAAATTAATCCACCGAATGGAGGTAAAGCTCAAAGGCAATTTCATTAAAAATGAGTGGCTGGAATTGTATGCACAGCTCAACCGCATAAATACCCACTTCAGCCGCAAGCAGCATCAGTTATTTTCAGCACTGGAGCGCAAAGGCTTCGACCGGCCCTCTAAAATTATGTGGACATTTGATGACCGGGTGCGGGATGCCATAAAGGATGCTTATGAATTATTGCAAAACGATAAGGATAAATCATTTTTGGAGGCTCAGCCCCATGTCATTCATCTGGTGCGTGACATTCTGTCGAAAGAACGCGACGTGCTTTATCCAACCTCACTCAAACTTATCAGCGATGAAGAGTTCGTAGCCATGCGTATAAGCGATGACGAGATTGGTTATTGCCTCATTGACAATCCCCCACCCTATAAAGGCAGTGGAAAAAAATCAGAAACCCCGGCTTCTGCCTCCGGCACAAGCGAACAGGATCTGATAACAGACTTAAAGGCTGTGCTCGAAAAGCATGGAATAAAACAAGAAACCACGCAAAATGCACTGCTTGATGTTACCACCGGGAAAATTACCCTGGAGCAGATTAACCTGATTTATCAGCATTTACAGGTCGACCTCTCATTTGTGGATGAGAATGATGAAGTTCGGTTTTATACCGACACCAAACACCGGATATTTCCAAGAAGTGCAGGCGTAATAGGTCGT
>JAQVEI010000123.1:926-6926 GCA_028697695.1 Lentimicrobiaceae bacterium | reverse complement strand
AATAATTTAAAATGCCGTTCCAGGTAGTTGAAAAAACCGGGTTTAAATCCCCAAAAGTTCATGGAAACCAGTGTGTCGTCGGGTAAGTTAACCCGCTCTTCATCTGGCCCGCTGTAACTGATGTTGCCATTTGTAGATTCAATGCCTGTTCGCTCGGTTACATCTTTCAGTTCATTGCGTTCATTGGAAACACATACACCGCGTGATACGGTTCCAAAGTCGGAGAGTGTATTCTTAAGGCGATAGGCCACCATGGCGTATTCGTTTTCTTCCTTGCTTTGGTCAAAGTATTTACTTAGTGTTGCAAACGCTTCTCTGCCATAAAAGTCATCGGCGTTGATGACGGCGAAAGGCTGGGTGATGTTGTCCCGTGCCATCAGTACAGCATGCCCGGTTCCCCAGGGTTTAGTGCGGCCATCAGGTGCAACATAACCCTGTGGCAGCGCATCTGTTTCCTGGAACACCCATTCCACCTCAATAAATTTTTGAAGCTTATGAACATAAGTTTCAATAAAAGCCTGTTCAATATCCCGACGAATGATGAATACAATTTTTCCAAAACCAGCCTTAATGGCATCATAAACGGAATAATCGAGTATGGTTTCACCTCCGGGTCCAACCGGGTCAATCTGTTTAAGGCCACCATAGCGGCTGCCCATTCCTGCAGCCATTATCAGTAACGTAGGTTTCATTATAGTCAGGTTTTAATTTTTAATTTTATGCCCCATCCATCCATAAAACAGGATAAACATATATAAGGGCACCATTATCCAGTATGCCTGCTGGCTTCCCACCACTTCGCCAAGTTTTGCATATGCCAGTGGTATAACAGCTCCCCCGGCAATGCCCATAACCAGCAATGCCGACCCCGCTTTTGTAAACTTACCCAGTCCGGCAAGTGCCAGTGGCCAGATGGAAGGCCACACCATTGCATTGGCGAAGCCCAGCAATGCAATAAAAGCAACGCTCACAAATCCCTGGGTAAACAAAGCAATTAAAGTAAAGATTATGCCTAAAATGGCTGAAATACTCAGGGCCGTATGCTGTTTTATGTAGGTAGGTATAGTAATAATACCGACAATGTACCCTATGACCATTGAAATAAGTGTAAGGCTTGTAAAATATTTGGAATAATCCAGGGATATTCCCATATATGTGCCGTAAAGTCCAATAGTATCTCCAGCCATAACTTCTACACCAACATAAAAGAACAAGGCGATAAATCCCAAAATAAGATGTGGAAAAGCATACCAGTGTTTTTTAACGGAATGCCTGGCTGTAGCATCAGGTTCTTCCTGGTCGGTATCAATCTGGGGCAACCCCGAAAACACTATCATAATGGCCAACAGTACCAGTATTACAGCCATTACTATATAAGGATTGATAACACCTCTGGCCAGGTTGTCTAAGAGCTGGTCTTTTGCCACAGCGGTAGCCGCTGCGATTTTTACTTTGGCTTCTTCGGCGCCTTTTAAAATGATGGCTCCCAGCACAATGGGTCCGAGGGTGCCAGCTACTTTATTGCAAATGCCCATTATGGCTATTCTTCGGGCAGCGCTTTCGCGGGGACCAATAATAGTAACGTAGGGGTTGGCTGCTGTTTGTAATAATGCCAGGCCCGAGCCCTGTATAAATAGACCGGTCAAAAATAAGCCATACTCGCGCGTGAGTGAGGCAGGGATAAACACAAGCGATCCAAGAGCCATGATAAACAATCCCAGTGCCATACCATTTTTGAATCCTGTTTTATGCAGAACCCATGAGGATGGAGGGGCCATAACCAGATAGGAAATGTAAAAAGCAAAAGTTACTAAATAGGCCTGCAGATTACTCAATTCACAAGCCAGCTTCAAAAAGGGAATTAAAGTACCATTGAGCCAGGTTACAAAACCAAAAATAAAATATAGAATGCCAATGATAATGATAGAGCGCAGATAAGTTCCACGCTCCGATGCAGAAGAATTAGTCATGCCTGAACTGGATTAAGAGATATGGTTGCTTTTTGTAGTTCGTTGTCGTGTTGTTCATAAAATACATGATGCATGGTCATGGCCAGTGTTCCCAGTAGCTTTGCGTTGTCACCAAGCACGGAGGCAACAATTCGTGCATCGCGCCTGATGCGTGAAATAGCATAAATATTCAGATTCCGCTCAATAGGGGGTATTAGTACGTTGGCAGCTTTGGACATTTCGCCACCGATAATTATCAGTTCGGGATCAAATAAGTGTATAAGTGTTGAAATCCCTTTGCCCAGTGCATCGCCGGCATCCGAAAGCAAATGAACGGCAAACTGATCATTCATCTCGGCAGCCTTAAGTATGGTTTTGAGATTAACCTTCTTTAAGTTGTTACCCACCAGTTGTTGAATGAGTGAATCGGCTCCTGCACTAAGCTCTTCTCTGGCCCTGGACACTATAATTTTTCCGGAAGCCACTGTTTCTATACAACCAATTTTTCCGCAATGGCACAGCCGGCCATTGGGTACCAATTGTATGTGTCCAAACTCTCCGGCGTACCCCGAATGGCCACTGAAAATTTTCCCGTTCAAGATAAGGCTTAAGCCAATTCCCGAACCTACATTCAGACAAAGCACATTTTGATGGTTCTTTGCCAGTCCAAAGGCTTGTTCGCCCCAGGCCATGCAACGCGTGTCCTGTTCAATGAAAATCGGTATTCCTATTCTTTGATACAGCAATTCAGCCGGAGGCCTGTCAAAATTCAAATAGGTATATGACAGCCCTGTCCTGATATCGATAAGGCCGGGCAATGACAGTCCAATGCCCAGTACCTTCTTTTTTTCAATATTATTCGCGGAAAGCAATCCCTCTGCTTTGGATGCAATAAAGCCTATAATATCATCAATATCATCCAACCCCTCGTTAAGTTCCTGTATTTCGCCCACCGGATTATTCTGCATGTCAAATAGTGCCATTTTTATATAGGCACGCTCTAAATCTATACCCATAACATACCAGGAAGCCGGATTCATACCACACATCCAGGGAGGACGCCCCCCTGTAGATTCACCAATTCCATGATCAATGATTAGTCCTTCAGCCATTAATTCATCCAAAGCACGGGTAATGGTGGGTGTACTCATCCGCGTAACCTGCGTAAGATCATGGATTGACATGGGCGCATTGTAATAAAGCTCTCTTAGCAGAATAACTTTCAATTGCAACTTCTTATACTGGCTCTGACTGATCTTGCTTAACGATACTGATTGATCAAATAGTAAATTTATTCCATTCATTATTTAATACTTAAATATTTTTAGGTAAAAGTATTGATTTATTGTATTGAAACTGGCAATTGTAACAATATTTATCTCATTTATTGTTGGCTGACAGTTTATATGCCGTACTGTTATATGCTAACTCATGAAACCTGAGGCGATACTAATGATTTTTTTGATAAAGCAATACTCACATAATCAGTACTATACAATGATTCAAGCATCTAAGCGACATCTTTTTGCTAAATTTTTCTTCAAATTTAAATTTTATGCAAATTTCCAGAAAAATAAGCGCCATATTTCGCATGGTGGTTTATACTTAGGTGAACATTAATAATTTTTATACAAGTAGGTATTTATACCCAAAATAAGGTTTATCTATTGCTTTCTATTTAAAAATGTTTTACTTTTGTCTGGTAATCAATAGGTTACATAAAAATCATGTAAATGAGTAATGTAAAATAAATTTACATTTTACAAAGGCCAACAACGGCATCAAGTACTCATATCGTGCTTTTTAAAGTTCAGTTCAGTTCAATAGTAATATTATAAAATCCTGGCATAAAAATGTTTTACACTTTTCATGAAATACTGACAAATTTAACGAATCAACCAACGATTCTCGTTGGTTTTCCTGTAATTATATATTAATCAATTCGTTAAAAAATGGAGTAATAAGTTGATATGTCAAAAAATAAACCAAAAATAATTCTCTACGTGTGCAGGAGCTATAAGTTTCACTTGATTCCAGTTAAAAATCTATGATTTATCCCACACATACATCCGGACTTTTTGATACAGACTTGAGCTTGTGCAATGTCTGTCCCAGAAACTGTAATGTCAACCGCAATCTGGGCCAAAACGGTTATTGCAAAAGTGGAAGCAGCTCCGGTGTGGTTTCCGTATGTATTCACAAGGGAGAGGAGCCTTGCTTTTCGGGCGATGCAGGTTTGTGTAATGTATTTTTTGGCAGGTGTAATCTGCAATGTGTTTATTGTCAAAACATTCAGATAAGTAAGCCTGATTATAAGGCTGAAATAGCTGAGCTTAATTACGATGAGGTAGTTCGTCGTATTTGTGACTGCCTGGATCAGGGATGCCACGCCCTTGGCTTTGTTTCGCCTTCTCATCAGGTGCCGCAAATGAAACGTATTATTGGCATGTTGAATCAGATGGGACGTTATCCAACCATCATATACAATTCAAATGGATACGATAAGCCGGAAACTTTAAGATCGCTTGAAGGTATGGTTGACGTTTACTTGCCGGATTTTAAATATTCAGATGAGGAGTTGGCAAGATCTTTCTCAGGCGTAAGTCACTATACTCAAACTGTCTTAACCGCCATAGGTGAGATGATAAGACAAAAAGGGCGTGTGCTGATTACCGATGAAAATGAAATTGCCAGAAGTGGTATTTTAATCCGGCATTTGGTTCTTCCCGGTTACATTGAAAATAGCCTGGGTGTGCTGAATTTAATAGCAGATAATTTTTCGCCCCGCATCCCGATATCCCTGATGTCGCAATATTATCCTATGCCCGGTGTAGCTGCCCTGCCTGGTTTAAATCGCTATCTCACTGTAGAAGAATATGGCCGGGTGGTCGCGCACATGCAGAAGCTGGGCATGGATAAAGGATATATTCAGGAAATGGAAAGCAGTGACTATTATCTTCCCGATTTTACCGGTTTATATCCATTTGAATCAAAAACTGAACTTAAAATAAAGTAGAAAGCTTGCAAGAGACGATGCATATCGGTTTTTACAGAGTCTGGTCTTTAGGGATAAAGCTTATTATATTTATCCTTTTGATCGTGTCGTCTTTATATGCCCAAAACACCGATAGCCTGAAGTTGGTACTGGAAAACAATTCTGATGCTGCTTCTCAGGCGGTTATACTGCGACAACTTTCCCGGCAGGCACTGGCCATGCATGCTTATCGCGATGCTTCCGCTTATCTTGCCCGTGAGGCAGAAGCCTATAAGGAGGCCGGTGATTCCATAGGTTGGGCCAATGCTCATTACAACCTGGGAATGGTACATGCAAAACTCAGGAATTTTGATAAAGCTGTTCTTCACAGCCTCAATGCACTGGATTATTTTAACCGCCACTTCATGATTTCAGAGGCAGCCAACTCGGCGATAAATCTGGGAGTCATTTACAAAGAAAAGCGACAAACAGACCTTGCGCTTTACTACTACACTCAGGCAATGAATATTATGAAGGAGTTGGCATCCAGACAAGACCTGGAAGCCTCCTCTCTCAACCTGGGTATTGCTGATGAAGCTGTCAGCGCTGAAACTGAAGGAATGAGTAGCCCGGGCAGGCAATGGAAAATGAACCAGTTTCAGATGGTGGTAATTTATTCAGCTTTGGGTGAATTGTATTTCGAAAAAGGTGAATTGGCTCCTGCAGAAAGCTTTCTGAATCAGGCATTGGAAAGTTCCCGGTTATTAAAAAATATGCACTATGAAGCTGCCGCACTTATTCAACTGGGTGAAGTTTATTTTGCAAGAGGAAAGAATGTAGAAGCCTATCAAAGCCTCGAAGGGGGATTGCACATTGCCCGTCTTGCAGACCAGCGGGAGCTGGCGTTAAGCGCGTATTCAAAGCTTGCCCGTATTACAATGGCGTTAAAACAACCGGCCATTGCTTATACTTATCTGGAAAAGTATATCGGCTTAAGGGATAGCCTGTATAATGAGCAACAGCTAATGATGCTTAACCAGCCTCAGCAGAACTTGTTAAATGCACAGCAGCAAAACG
>JAQVEI010000123.1:0-916 GCA_028697695.1 Lentimicrobiaceae bacterium | reverse complement strand
AAAATTACTGCGTGAAAATTTGAATCAATCTGCTCAACTTGAACAGATTTCACAATTAAAGATGGTATTGATTGGTTCATTTGCGCTGATAGTTGTTTTGCTGGTAATTATTATACTACAATATATCCATAAATCCAGGTTGGTTAAGGAGCCTCTTACTCATGCCGGCAGTGAGGGTACGCAAAATTCGGAGCTTAAGCAGTTGATTGAAACCAAAGACCGCTTTCTTTCCATCATAGCACATGATTTAAAAAATCCGTTTACCTCGTTGCTGGGCTTTGTCGATTTGGCTTACACTGAATTTGATGATATAAGCGATGCTGAAAAACGTTCTTATCTGGGTATTATCCGCCAGTCAAGTCAGCATATCTATGCTTTGCTTGAAAACCTGCTTACCTGGTCACGGGCGCAATCAGGTCGAATAGAGTTTAAACCCATACCCGTCGATTTGGCTGAAATTGTTGAATCTTCTATCGATGTGGTGCGTTCATCGGCTGAAAACAAACAAATAGCACTATATACTGACATCCCTGAAAAGATAACGGTGGTTGCTGATAAAAATATGCTTTTCACGGTACTGCGAAACTTACTGAGCAACGCCATAAAGTTTACCGGCAATGGCGGATCCGTTACAGTTAGCTGCAGGGGCAGGAATAAAAAGGCCTACATTAGTGTAACAGATACCGGGGTAGGCATGAATGCTGATGAGTTGTCACGATTGTTCCGGTTGGACGGTAATCTTAAGAATACAGGGACAGATAGTGAAACAGGTACCGGGCTTGGGTTGATATTGTGTCAGGAATTTATGAGTATTCATAAATCTGTGATAACCGCTGAAAGCACTCCGGGCAAAGGCAGTACATTCACTTTTGCGCTTGACCTGGCAAAATAGCCATAATATGAACCAGGTGGTAAA
>JAQVEI010000122.1 GCA_028697695.1 Lentimicrobiaceae bacterium | reverse complement strand
CGGGTATGTATTCTTTGCTGATTACTACCGCTCCTTAAAGGTTGTAAACTAAGGAACCGCCGTGTACCGAACGGTACGCACGGTGGTGTGAGAGGACAGGTAGCGAAATAATCGCTACCTTCCTAATCGATTTTATAAAAAAGTGGTAACTTTACAGCCTGATTCCTTTTTAATATTCTTGTCGTAAAGATTTTAAACGCAATTCTATACATATGTCGGGTCACAGCAAATGGTCAACCATTAAACGTAAAAAAGGCGCCCTTGATGCCAAACGTTCGAAAATTTTTTCACGCATAATTAAAGAAATTACTGTAGCTGTTAAAGAAGGCGGTTCGGATCCGGATGGCAATCCACGATTAAGGCTGGCCATCGCCAATGCCAAAGGGGCAAGCATGCCCAAAGACAATATCGCACGTGCTATAAACAAAGGCTCTGAAAAAGATGCAGCCAACTATCAGGAAGTCGTGTATGAAGGTTATGCGCCCAACGCAGTTGCCATATATATCGAATGCACTACCGATAACCTGCAGCGCACCGTGAGTAATATTCGCTCTTATTTCAATAAATTTGGCGGTAACCTCGGTACCAATGGCTCCCTGGCATTTTTATTCGATCGGAAAGGGGTTTTTACTATACCACAGGGCGATATAAATATGGATGATTTTGAAATGGAGATCATTGATGCAGGGGCCGAAGATATAGAGACGGAAGACAACATCATTACCATTACCACTGCCATGGAAGATTTCGGTACCATGATTAAAAAACTCGAAGAACTGGGCATTGAGCCTGAAAATGCCGAGTTGCAGCGGATACCTAAAAACACAGTGAAGGTTGATCTCGAGGCTGCCAAAAAGGTGATGAAACTTCTCGACCTATTTGAAGATGATGATGATGTTAACAATGTATTTCACAATATGGAACTCACCGATGATCTGATGGCCGAATTGGATTAATTCAGACTGAGAATAACCAGTTAACCTAAAAAATAAAAGCCAGTAATCTTGAAGAAAAGATTACTGGCTTTCTCAATAATGGATTTACTATCAAAAGTATGCTCTCAACGAGAAGATAAAGTTTCTGCCGGGGGCAGAAATACCGGAACTATAGGGTCTGTAGCGTTTATCTGCCAGGTTTTCTATGCCTGTGCTCAAGGTAAAAGTTTCCGATAGGTTCACCTCAGCCTTGATATTCAGCGTGTACCAGGCGGGCGCGTAATTGTTGCCATTGGCATCTTTGGCATAAAGTTCCACTTTTGCTTTCTCATCAAAAGGCAGGTCCTCAAACTTGCGTTCTGCCATGTAAGCTGCATAAAACTGCAGATGCAGCCTGTTCGTCCTGAAATTAAGGCGTGTGATGCCATACATGGGCGGTGCGTGCCTGGAAGGACTGCTGCTGCCATCATCCAGCTCCTCCTCTCCATATTGATAATTCAGGTCGGAAGACAGGCTGAAACCGGCCGGCAATTGTAACTCTACGCCTAATTGCACACCATAAACGTGAGCTACTGCCGCATTTTGTATTGCCTGAACCTGGCTGAGCATACCGTCGTATAGTATGCTGTCACGTCCGCCAAGCTGAAAATTTCTTTTCACCATAGCATTTTCCAGAATGGTATAATAACCAGCTACATCAATTTTAAGGGTTTGCCCGAAAGTTTTGGCCAGACCCAAATCAAAATTGGAGGCATACTCGGCTTTAAGGTCAGGATTGGGTACGGTTACCCCGCCAGCTTCAGAATCAAAAACCTTTCCTATATCGTCCACATTGGGCGAACGAAAAGCTGTACCAATATTGGCGCTAATTATCCAGGTTTCTGCAGGCCGGAATACTCCTCCAATGCTGCCGGTTACAGAGCTTTTGTTTAACCGGGCATCACTAAATGGCAGGGGATAGAAGTCAAGATTCTGGCTGAAATCCGCATCAATTACGTATTGATTGAACCTGATTCCGGCCAAAGCCGTGAATTTATCCGATACACTGAATTCATCACTTAAATAAGCAGCCAGCGAACTCCAGGTGGCGTCAGGATATCTTGATGCACCCTTGCTTTTTTTACCGGTCGAAATGTCTGTAACCTCTCCGGTTGAAGTAACATCATCAAAAATATATTCCAGGCCATAAAAGAGTTTATTGCGTAAGCCCGGTAATTTGGTGAAATCCAGGTTTACAGAATAGGCGGCTACTTTCTCGGTGTTTACGCGTCGCTTGTTGTTATTTAAGGCACGGTCAATGCGGCTTTCTTCAAATGATTGCACTGCCAGCCTTAAGGTCAGATCATCATACAATAAGTTATTCCCGCTGTGATTGACGGACAAATTGTTCATCATCCACTTTTGGGGGCCGTAAAACCATTCAGCATACCTTAAAGTGCCTTTGCGATACCGGTTGTTGCGATCATATCTTCCATAAGGTGAGGTTTCTGAATAATGAAAACCATACTGGAAGTCCCATTTTTCGTTGGGTTTAAATCTAACCTTCTGCATGATGTTTTTTTGTGAATACGCAGATGGTATCTGCAATAACGGGTCGTCCTGGGTAATTATCCGGTCAATACTATCCTGCCGTTGCACGTATATGGACTTAATATAGTCTTCCGGCCCGTGGCTGCCCTGCCTCAGGTGGTCATTATCCCACGAGCTTATGCTTAGTACCATTGCCCATTTTTTCCAGCCTGCATTCACATCCAAATGAGCCGTTTTTTCGTTGTTTGCCGTAGAGAAGCGGGTAACAGCCTTGCCCGAAACCATTGGCTTGTCGGTGAGAGAAAATTGAGGGGTGAGGGTCTGGAAACTCATCACCCCACCAATGGCATCGCTGCCATAAATAACCGAACCGGGGCCAAACAATACCTCTGTCTTCCCGATGGCAAAGGGGTCAAGGTTAATGACATTCTGCAGGTTGCCGCCCCGGAAAATTGCAGTATTCATGCGTACTCCATCCACAGAATATAAAAGTCTGTTCGTCGCGAACCCTCTAATCATCGGGCTACCACCGCCCTGCTGACTCTTTTGGATATACACTTTCCCCGAGAGGCTCAACAGATCGGCTGCAGTTTGTGGGTTCAGAAAGGCTGCTTCCTTTGCTGAAATTACTGTAATTTTTGAAGGAATGTTTTCCGACTTTTGTTGCCGGCGACTAGCCGATACCACCACCTGGTCAAGGTCTAAATTGGTTTGTTTAAGGTGAACAATATTCCCGGTTTCCTGAAGTTGCTGATAGCTGATAGATTTGGTTTTATAACCCAGCAAACGGATCTCAATTTTATTGGAACCTGCAAAAGCAGAAACATCCGCCTGTCCTTTTTGATTAGTGGTGGTAAAAGCTCTGGGTGATTCACTCATCAGCGTGGCCATTTCCAGCAGCTCCCCTGTGTCGTTGTCTTTGATGGTAACTGTTTGGGAATGTGCTAAGAACATTGCACCAACCAGTAACCACAATGAAATGAAAAATTTCTTCATTGCTGTATAAAATTTTTAGTAAGGTTTAGTAATCCACCGTAAGAAATTTAAGTGGTGAGAATTGTCGTTTTTTTTTACCAAAGAAATTACGATTTGGGAGGCGGCTCAGCAGGAGAGCAAAACTGTGCTGGGTATAAAGTTGGCGGGTTTTTCCAATAATTATGGAACTCAAATTGATAAAGCATTGCCTCGCTATCGGATTTTGAAAAGTAAAGTGATTTCAAAAATGAAGACAAGCGCTTGTGGCGTTCTTTATTAAGCGGATTGCTCTTTGTAGTAAAATCAAGCAGGGCAAGCAGTTTTTTATTGATTTGTGTTTCCTCATGATCAGGGTAGCACCAGTAAAAAGTAGTATCTCCCTCGGTTTTTGATTGGCCGATATCATACATCATTCCTTCAAATTCAAATTCACGTGAATGTTTCCAGCGAAGCCTGGTTTTTTTCTCTGCTTCAGTGAACTTAAGAAGGGTAAGCTCATCTTTATCTATACCGGAAAGAAATTTTCTTTTTACACTCTTTTTAATCTGCTTTTTCTGGAACTGTAAGAATATGTAGTTAGTTGCCGGGGGAGCAACAAAACAACACAACAAGAATATGCCTAAAAATCTGCTTTTCAAGGAGTGGGATTAGGTTCGTATATAAAAAAACGAAGGTAAAGGTAAAATAATATCTCTTCGCTCTGATGAAATTAAGAACAGTTTAGCTATAATAAAGTTCTCAATTGCTGACGTATTTACCCGGGAACAGATAAAAATTATAAAGGCTGATACAACAAGAAATTTTTCAATTGACCAGACAAAAAAAGCGTGCTTTCTTTTGGAAAGCACGCATTAGCTTTGATGCCCAATATACAGGGGTTGTCCTATGTTGTTTGAAGCTGGTTAACAATTTCAAACGTATCCTGAGCGATAACCAGTTCTTCGTTGGTAGGTATAACCATAATACTTACTCTTGAAGAGGATTTGGATATAATGGCTTCTTTACCACGCAACCCTTTGTTTTTTTCTTCATCAATTTCAACTCCCATAAACTGCATACCTTCCGTTGACTTTTGACGGGTAGCAGCATCGTTTTCACCCACACCTCCGGTAAATACTATAGCATCAACACCTTCCATGGCTGCGGCATATGCTCCAATATATTTTTTTATGCGGTAATAATACATTTCAAGGGTCACCCGGGCGCGTGGATTTCCTGCATGGGCTGCGTGTTCCACATCGCGCATGTCTGATGAAACGCCTGAAACGCCCAACATGCCACTATGCTTATTTACCAGGGTATTGGCTACTGAAATATCCAGTTCTTCCTTGTTGATAATCTGTAAAAAAGCGCCTATATCCAGGTCGCCTGTTCTGGTACCCATCATCAGTCCTTCAATCGGGGTCATACCCATTGACGTATCCAATGAATGACCGTTTTTAACTGCGGCAATAGAGGCACCATTGCCCAGATGGCAGGTAATGACTTTAAAGTCACTCAAGGGGATGCCCAGCATTTGTGATGCACGCTGTGAAACGTAGCGATGGCTGGTACCATGAAAACCATACCTGCGAATCTTGTATTTTTCGTATAAGGAATAAGGTATTCCATATAAATATACATAATCGGGCATGGACTGATGAAAGGCTGTATCGAAAACACCTACCTGAGGAACCGAAGGAAGTAACTTGGTGATAGAGTAAATACCTTTAAGGTTAGGTGGATTGTGCAAAGGTGCCAGCTCAATACATTTTTCAAGTGCAGCTATTACCTCATTGGTTATATATACGCTGCCATTAAACATTTCGCCGGCATGTACTACCCTATGTCCAACTGCATCAATTTCCTCCAGCTTTTTAATGCTGCCATATTTTTCGCTGGTTAGCACCCCCAGTAAATATTCAATACCAATCTGATGGTCTAATATTTCACCTTCCAGTTTTGCTTCCGTACCATCATCTCTCCAATGTTTAATCAATGAACCTTTTAAACCTATCTTATCTACCAGCCCTTTGGCCAGTACCTGTTGTGAAGGCAGGTCGAACAACTGATATTTTATGGAAGAACTTCCGCAGTTTAATACAATTATTTTCATTTTAGTGCTTTTAATGAATGTGAATGAATGATGAACTACACGCGACCCAGGCGTATAATTGAACCTTGCTTGGGAATGCGTTTCGAACCGCTATACAGGTAAAAACCTTCGCCAACCCGCCGGCCAACCATGTTGCTTCTTACCATACGTTTAAGAATGGGAGAAGGCTTGTACTTGCTCTCACCGAACTCGGCATACAGGTTCTCCATCCATTTTAGCACTTTGTCAACCCCGATTTTATCGGCCATTTCAAAAGGTCCGAGCTGTAATCCGGAAGTTTCTTTCATAATTACATCAATATCAGCTACCGTGGCTACCCCTTCCATAAGTATTTCACATGCTTCGTTAAGTAAGGGTACCAACATACGGGTACTTACATTGCCGGCAGATTCATTCACATCAATCAGTCTCTTTCCTATCAGCAGAGCCAGTTTACTCACCATCTGATAAGTTTCATCGCTGGTGTACATTGAACGGACGGCTTCGATGACTTTTATCTTTTCAACCGGAGAAAAGAAATGCAGCCCCATTGCGCGTTCAGGTGATTGTAAAACAGAAGCAATTTCTGATATCATTAAAGTTGCTGTGTTTGAAGTAATGACCGTTTCAGGTTTTACCACCTCCTCAATTTTTTTAAAGATATCCTGACGCAGTTCCAGGCTGGTGCCTTTGCGCTTGGTATTCACTGTTTCTATGACAATATCACAATCTTTGATTGATGCGTAATGAGTAGAACCGCTGATACGGGAGAGGATAAGTTTTTTCTCACTCTCGGTAAGGCCCCACTTGCTGATGCGCAAATCAAGCTGTTTCTCTATGCGCTTAAGTACCGATTGTATGCGTTCGTCACTGATATCAATAAAAGCGACTTCTATTCCCGAATGGCTGAGTAAAACGGAAATCTCCTGACCCATGGCGCCGCAACCTATTACGCCAACCTTTTGAATGCTGCCCTGAGGCTGGGTAGCTTTATCGAGGCTAAAATCTTCTAATCGTTCTGACATGTGTGTTTATTTAAGGGATATAATTAATTTTCAGCACATTGGTTGGCAGTAATTGCTACAAGGTTCACAATATCACTTACTGAACAACCTCTTGATAAGTCATTGATGGGTGAAGCCATGCCTTGTAGTATGGGGCCAATGGCTTCGGCACCTGCCAGACGTTGAACCAGCTTGTAGGCTATATTGCCTGATTCAAGCCCCGGGAAAACCAATACATTGGCTTTGCCGGCTATTGAGCTTCCTGGTGCTTTATGCATGCCTACTGCTTCTACCAGGGCTGCGTCGGCCTGCAGCTCGCCATCAATAAGCAGCTCCGGTGCCATTTCTCGTGCCAGACGTGTAGCCTCCACCACTTTGTCAACCAGGGCATGTCTGGCGCTCCCACGG
>JAQVEI010000121.1 GCA_028697695.1 Lentimicrobiaceae bacterium | reverse complement strand
CTATTTTAAAGCGAAAGCAAAACATTTATATATGATAGTCGCTATAGAGAATTTCCATACGATTACGTCTATTTTAAAGCTCGAATGATAGCGATGGCAGCCACACGCTCATCTTCGAATTTCCATACGATTACGTCTATTTTAAAGCCGAGGGGATTTTTTGGTTTTTCAGGAAAATACCTGATGAAAATCCTTTGTTCCAGGATACTTATAAGTCTACCTATAATAGTGTACTCTACTTATAAAGGCAGACCTAGAGAATGAATTCAATGGGGTTTTTCTCAATTCCTCTAATATCTATAGATAAATAATTCTTATTGGGCAACCTGTAGATTATGATGGAATCAGAAGTTTCATCAATTATCTCTTTAAGGCCGGTTTTTATTGCATTAAACTGTGCCCTGCTGATCTCACCTTCAAATACAGAGTTCTGTCTCCAGTGAAGATACGTCTTCAAAAATTTATGTACTTTATTAAGTCGAGTGATGTCTCCTACGTCATAAACTACAAGCAAATACATCCAAGACACCCTGATTACCACCATGCCTTAAAGCTCTCATACTGCTGATCGCCTAAAACATGCTTAATAAGCTTATATGCTTCCAATCTCATTAAATATTTATATGAAACTTTTCTTTTGATTTTCGGATGTTTTATGGTGGTTTCAAGTTTATTCTGGTATTCCTTCAAGAATATCCTCTTACCTCTATCATTTAACATCACGCCAATATCTCTTTCAAAATCTTTCTCAGAAATCATATTATTATTGACCAGTTTGGATATTACTCTGCCGACTATTAGGGGCTTAAAAATATCTGCAATATCAAGAGAAAGTGAAAACCTCCTTTCGGCGGGTTCATGGAGGAAGCTGATAGAAGGATGCAGGTAAGTATGATAGATTTCTGACAATGCACTCACATAAAGAAGAGAATTTCCAAATGAGATTAAAGCATTAAGTTCCGTTGTTGGGGGTCTTATCTCCCTTTTAACCATTTTAAATTTCTTCAAAACAGTGTTAAAGCTCTGATAATACGCATTCCACATGCGCCCCTCGCTGCTCATCAACTGTGGGACATCACCGTCCACCCTCTCCTTTTTTATGATGTCTATATATGAATCAACATCCTTACCCTTTTTTCTGTAATACTTCAGGGACTTAAGCAGGTTGTGTTTGATGCCAAGAACCATCTCTTTAGCAATCTCTGAACGCTTATCAGGATCAAGATAATGTTCAGATTGTTTTACCACAACAAGGCCAGAGTTAAGCTGTAATCGAGGGTATAGAGATCCTTCATAATAACCATATTTATTGAAAAAATTAACAGGTACCCCCATTTTCATCAGCATGGAAGATGCTCCTGATTTGAGAGTAACCTTTCCATAACAGTTTATTTCATTTATGCGGTTGACAGGCAGGGGTTTTTTAACGTCTTTATTGATGAAGTATAACGTGTTGTCACGGCGAGACAACATCCCATGGGAAGTTATGTATAGGGAATCCTTCATATACTCCCTCTTTTATTTATTAGACGGTACAAAATTCATAATAGCTACATCGACGACAGTAAGGCTTAAAAACAGCAGGCGGAGGATTTTTTTCTTCAATAATTTTCTTTATGTTATCTAATATTCTTTCTATTTCTCTTTCGATATCCCTGGTTAGTTTAACTTCTTCTCTCTTCCTCTCAGTTGGGTAAAGGATCACTCCATTAACATCCTTCCCCGTGAATTTTTTAATGTACCATAAATAATAGTAAAGCTGCCATCTCACAGGTTCTTCGAGTTTACTTGATTTTTTTACCTCAAAAACAGTCAAATTTTTGTTATTTATAAAATCTACTGCGATATCCCCAAAATTTATACTCTTATTATTTCTGGAATAACTCTTTTCATGTATCATTCTCCCAATCAGAATGTCCTCGTTATCATAGTTCATGTTTATCTGCTTGGAGAAAAACCAGAGCTCCCTTTTGCATGCTACATAGTACTGTATCATCACACCGGTTACTCTCATGAAGATCACAGTCAAATAAAATTCCAGTCATCCTCTTCTTCAAGGTCAAGACCCGATTCGTAAGTGTAACTGCAACCATGGACAAGATAAAATCTTTTCATCTCGTCTATCCTGCCCTCCTTTAGCATATTAATAAAGAGATACTTAGGTATTCCAACCGTGTTTTCAAATCTGTCAGCATCCTCATCACCAGCAAGAACTGCAGGAACAACATCGATTTTCGCGAAGCGATCATCAATGTCCCTGAGGGCTAGTAACTTTGAAATCTCTTCAAGGTCCTCTGTCCTGAACCTTACACTGTAGGGGCCTTTTTTTTCTATAACTGTACAGTACTTATCATAACCCTTTTTAAATTTATTTTTAAATTCAAAGTGAATCTGTTCAATTTCAAAAAGAGATCTGTAAAGATCCGATACCATTTCAGCCATTTCACCCAGGGAGGGTGGTCCCTCTTTAACCATGGTCTTTGAACATTCTATCACATTCCTTTCATATGGGTAAGACCAGTCTCCTCTTTTATTTTCAGCTTCAATTTCCATTGCTACATAAATCTCACCCATCCTGAGGGGGTCTTTATTCCTATTTATCCTCCCCGCCCTCTGTACTAGGGCGTCAAGTGGCGCTATTTCAGTGAAGAGGACGTCAAAGTCTATATCCAAAGAAATCTCAACTACCTGAGTTGCAACAAGAACCAGCCCCTTATCCTTCCATTTTTCCTTAAATTCAATTTCATTCTCTTTGCCTTTTCTGTCCTCTTTGGTGAATTGTGAATTGTAAAGTATGAGATTCGTGCTTTTATCGAAAGATTTGCTTGTATTAAAAACTCCTGACTCCTTCAAATTTCTATAAACCTCTTTAGACTTACTTACAGTATTAGTAACTACTAGAACTTTCTTTTTTTCCTTGAAAGCACGGACTATATCATCTGTTTTATCAATTATCTGGGATTTTTCTGTTTTTAAAGTGAACGGCCTGTAATCAAAAAGGTCATTTTCAGTTATCATCCTGTATTCAATGCCCTCAAGGAGGAACTTTTCAATGTTTTCAGGAAACGTGGCGCTCATTATGGTGAACTTGCAGCCTCTAACCCGGAGTTCATGTAATATTCTCTTAAGAGCTCCCAGCATCTGCCAGTCATAGGAGTGTATCTCGTCAATTATCAGGAGGCAGTTCTCAATATTTAATTGTGATAGGGGCCATTTTTTCACGTTGAAAAAACTAAGAACGAATGCGTCCAATGTTGATACTGTCACGGGCTTTGAAAATGTCTTATTCAGGATCTTTTCTTTCCATATCCTCTCATTATCATCGTATTCTTCTTTAAGTATAATCGATGAAGACCCGTGCAGTATGCCTACGTTTTCATCCCCAAAGTAACTTTTAAGTCGTTTGTACATTGAATTACTTGTAACCTGTGTGGGCAATGTATATATGATTTTCGTATGTTCATTTTTCACGTTGTTGAGGGCCCAGAGTAGTGATGCCTCTGTCTTTCCCTCCCCTGTAGGTATCTTTATAAGGAGATTTTCACGGCTCCTGGATGCTTCTTCCTGGAAGGCCTTTTTAACAAATTTCCTTTTTTTATCATTGGCTCTGAGTCTGATTTTTTCCCAGAATTCATCCGTTGAGATAAATTCCCGGGTGGTTATATATGAACCGCTGGCAAGCCAGTCAGCCCTTATCAAGTTACCTGTTATGAATCCATAAATCTCCCTTATTCTTTTCTTCTCTGAGGTGTTTGATTCGCTGAGAATAATATTAAGACTGTCTAAAATACCGTTTTCATCAAAATTCCATGAAAAATTGGATCTTAATAGGTTATAAGGATTTTCAGATGATATCTGGAATCTGAATGTGTAAGGGCACTCCCTTTTAAAAAATTTTTTATAGTATTCCGGATAAGTTTCAGCGAACTTAAGGGTTTCTTTGAAGAATTTGGGGGGATCCATGTCCTTAAATTTTTCATCAGAGTATATTTCATCATGTAAAACCGTGTGATGTGTAAGTATTGCAAGCGTAACATAATCAATATCATCTATGGTCAGGTTAAGGTTGTGTGTAAAGTAGATTGAGTAAAGGGGATGGTATGATTTTCCCTTGTTGAGAATCTTGTCATTATAGAACTCAAGGGTCCCCTTTCCAAGGTCATGGAAGAAAACTGAAAAAAAGATCACATCCAGAAGAGACTGTTTACTGATATTATACCTTTCTGCAAATGAATCGAAAACCTCCCTGTTTTCATTTAAAAAATCCTTGAGGGCATTCAAAGCCTTTTCAGTGTGTCCCTGGAGAGTAAATGGTTCCTCGCTACCGGTTTTTGCTATTAGGTTCTTCTCAAAAAAAGAAGGTTCCCTATCATAGATCTGAACAAACTTGTCCTTATTTTTCACTACAAAGTCCCGCAGTTCAACCATGTACTCACCTTTAAATTAATAGTCATTGTAGGGATGTCTGATCAGATCATTTCTACGTTGTATGCATATTCCCTGTCAAGATGAACTCTTTTGTTTTCCCTGACATCAAATTCGAATCCCAGAGACTCCACCACCTGGACAAAATCCGTGGGCTTCCGCGGGGTTACTTTCCTGTCGAAGTTAAGATTGACTGTTATTATCCTGGGTGGAAATAGAGGCACATTATCCCCTTTAGGGCAATACTCGTATTTCATTCCCTCATTGTAAGTAAAGACACTGTGGACAACCGAATCATCTTTAGGTTCCATTTCAATCTTTTTTATGTCCCTTATCAGGACCAGTTCATCGTCCATTCCAAGAGAGGGTATCCTTGAGGGATACCTTAAAAATTTCATGATATCCCCAAGGAGAGGCTCTTCAGCGGAAGTGTAAATCAGGAATTTGCCTCTGTAAATCTTTTCGCGTTGTAATATGTCCCTGCCGGCTCCACTAGCCTTCCATTTTTTGAATGTCCATGCATCATTGAAAATGGATTCTATGTATAATGGTACTATCCCTACTTTGATGTCATCAAGGAGCTGGTAGTATTCTTCCTCAGTTTTGCCCATGATATTTGCCAGGAAGCCCGCTACCTGGGTCTTTGTGGGTGCAAGGTATGTGAGCTGAAATACTGATGTCTGGGGCATCCTGAAAGAATTTATAAGGCCCTCTGCAATGAACCTCACTGCTTTCATTTTAACACCGTTAAACCCATTCTTTGACACGGTCAAGAGCCCTGTTAACGGAGGTTACCTTATCATTAAATTCTGATTTTATCTCTTCCTCATTGGAGAATATTCCGGATCTTATGCCTATGCAGTAGTCTTCAATTATTTCATTGAATTCGTCGATTATCTCCTTTATATATTCTATTTTAACATTTCCGTTTTCATCGACATCGAGGGCATTGAGGAAAATTGGAGTTCCTGCCTTCTGGAGCGTTAAAACCACTAATTTTGGAGTTAAGTCATCAAGAAGTCTTGCCTTTTTCGCTCCACCGTCTATGTTCTTTATTGCATCGACAAGGTACCCTATCCTTGATTTTTTCTCTTCAGGTCCTATGACGGTCTCGATATCATAATTCAGCTCGTCAACAGTTGAGCCTATGGCGTCAATATCCATTACGATATTTCCTTTCATGAAATTAAAGGTGTTGATTTCAACTTTTACAAGATCCCCTCCTTCCTGGCCTTCCTTCTTCCTTGTGAGGAGATCGCTCTCCCCCTTCCATGGGAAGATGCTTATTAATGGTGACACCTTTACAGGGGACCAGCGCCTAAGAGCCATTTTCCCCGAACCCTTAGCGGCTTCCATGAAACCAAACAGATCAAGGTCAGGATGGTTATCCAGTATCTCCCTGTATCTCTCATCTCCCTTACTTTTAGTTTCAATTACATATTCGCCGTTCTTATCTAATTTTGTAATTTTCATTCCAAGCTGGTTCATTGTCTCCTTCAGGTAGTATCTCAATGCCTGCCCTGACACGTATGGGAAATAGTTTCCTTTACTGTCCTGAACTTTCTTCAGAACTACCATGTTCCCAGGGTTTTCACTGCTGTTGAGGTTGTCGATGCTGACCCGGGTTATGTATCCAATATTCACAAATTTTCTGCTCATGTTAATTTCCCCCTTCTTTGTTTTTGGCATATTTGGCGGCTAGATACTTCTGTATTGCATAAATAGCAAGATAATTCCTTATTAAGAGGATTTTTTTGTTATTGTCTGCTTCTTCCAGGATGTCGTGTATCAGCTCGCTGTATTTTTTACCTGTTTCATTTGCCTTAGAATTCCATATGGCTCCAGCGTCTTCTTTCATTACTTCATATTCAAGGTTCTTGAAAAACTCTGTGAGTCCTTCAAGGTTCCCTATTTCCCTCAATGGGTACAGTATGTCCTTGTTCCCGTACTGGGCTGCAAAGTAGCCTATCCTGTCTCCCACAAGTCTGCATATTTTATGCAATTCCTTTAATTCTGTCATTTTAGTTACCTCCAAGTATTCTTCAAGAAATTGATAAAGTAATGAAGGATTCAAGCCGGACGGATTATCCAAAGATAAATTATAAAAAGAGAGATCCATTATGACAGGGTCCAGAGGAAGACCCAGTAGTATTCTCCTTGAAAGTTCCTTCCTAGGCAAATTCTTGACCTCAAATTTACTTATATTCTTGTAATATGCATAATTTATCAGTGTTTTTAAAAAAGAAGTGTTTGAGCTGTTTTTTATATCTCCTGTTTTATCAAAGAACTCTGATATATATGAAAGCCTATTATATACCCGTAGATCATCAACACTCCTTGAAGTCACTATAAAGTAAAATATGGAAAGATATGAGAGATCATCCCTGTCCAGAATCTTTGATTTAACCTTATATATTAAAAGTAACAGTTTTGAATACACGTCAGTTGCTGCAAAATCTCCTGCTAAAATGAAATTAGAACTGTTCTTTGATTCTTCAAGGTAATCTGCAGGAATTTTCAGCTTCCTTTTAAC
>JAQVEI010000120.1 GCA_028697695.1 Lentimicrobiaceae bacterium | reverse complement strand
ATTCAAACAAGTACCGATGGCGTAAACTGGAGCAATGAAAGCTGGTCACTGGCTTCAGGTACAGGAGTTGTTGGACCCGAACAGATAAATATAACTATACAACAGAATCTGAATGCACCGCAAACATACATTGCTTTTGTTGCTGAGGGTAACCTGTACAATTATGATGAATGGTACATTGATGATGTGAATGTAGAAGCGACCGGATGGCTTAGTTGTGTCATAAGCACAGCCTCTTTGCCTGTGGAAGGGGGAACTGCTTCAGGTGGTGGCACGTACATGATTGGTGAAACGGTTACGCTGCAAGCGGAACCTGCCAGCGGGCATACCTTCGAATACTGGAGTGAGAATGGCGTACAGGTTTCCACATCATCTACCTACAGTTTTCAGGCCGAAGCTGACAGGGAAATTATCGCAAATTTTAGTCTGCTTCAATATACCGTACAAACTAGCTCCAGCCCGCTTGAAGCTGGCAATACCAGTGGGGATGGCTTGTATGATTATGGAAGCCAGGTAACCATAAATGCTTTGGCGAACGCGGGGTACAATTTTATAAATTGGATGCAGAACGGAGTGGTGGTGTGTGCCAACCCGGAATATAGTTTCATGCTGACCGAAGATGCCACTTTTGTAGCCAATTTCCAACTTCAGCAATACACCGTCCAAACCGAATCCAACCCTGAGGAAGGTGGCACCACTCAGGGAGCCGGAGTTTACAGCTTTGGCAGCGTGGTTCAACTGTATGCAATTCCGGAAGTTAATTATACCTTTATACATTGGGAAAGTCAAGGAATAATCGTGTCAACCAGCGCTCAATACAGTTTCGTTGTTGAGTCTGACCAAATGCTAACGGCTCATTTTAATTTAAGCCTGCCCGAGTATCTTCTTCAACTCACTGCCTCACCCATGGTGGGTGGAACTGTATCAGGTGAAGGAACATATCCGGCGGGCTCCACTATCACGGCTATGGCAATTCCAAATAACGGATGGATTTTCAGGCACTGGATTGAAAACAACACGGTGGTGTCTACCAATGCCTCATATACCTTTGCCTTGAACTCAAATCGCTCGCTATCCGCTGTATTCGCGCAGCAGTTTAACATTCTGGCCAGTGCTTCACCCCATGAGTATGGCTATACTACCGGACAGGGAACCTACGCGGAAGGTGATACCGCTATACTACATGCTTTTGCCAATGAAAATTATGTTTTTGAAAAATGGACGGAAAATAATGAGCTTGTTTCCACTCAACCTCAAATCCAATTGTACGTAAACGGCAGTCACGAATTTACTGCTCATTTTAAAATGCCGGTAAATGTATCCATAAACAAAAAGCAGGATGTATCGGTTTCACCCAATCCTGCCAAAGAATATATTCTGGTGCGCCCAGGTGATGACATTAAGCTTGTAGAACTGTACAGCATGACAGGGGCAGTTGTCAGAAAATGGAAACATGACGGCTCATCAGCCGATTTACGATTGGATATCAACAATTGTCCGTCGGGAATGTATTTTCTGCGAATAACCAACAGCAAAAATCCGGAACAAATCATTAAAATTGTGGTTTCTGAACAATAATTATTAAAAGTGTGTTTCAGGAATCAGCTTCAAAATAAATACCGTACTGAATCATTTTTCTCCTGCCGATTGCAGTGGTTTCTGGCATGAGCTATTCTGAACATTTAGATATATAGTTTGTTATGTAGGCAGGCCGCAAAGCCTGTCTTTTTTCTTAGCAAATTCTAATGTTATGCCTCATTATTTCTCACTGGGAACCATTCCGCCAAAGCGGCATATTCAGTTCAGGAAACCCGACGGAGGGCTTTACTCAGAGCAGTTGATATCTACTGAAGGTTTCTCAGATGCCTATTCCAACACCTATCATATTTATCCGCCTACCATGGTTTCAGCTATAGACCCGCCCCGAAATGTAAAACCGGAAATTGCGGTCGGCGACAACATGCAGGCACGCAGCTTTCAGGGTTTTAAGGTGAAACCTTCAGACGATTATCTGGATAGCCGTATACCGGTACTCACCAATAGCGATGTGAGTATTATTCTTGCGGCACCGCGTCAATCGATGCGTGATTATTTTTTTAAAAATTCACAGGCCAGTGAAATGATATTTGTGCATGTTGGCGAAGGTACCCTGCATACCCTATATGGCGATTTACCCTTCCGTTCCGGCGACCATCTCCTGATTCCCAGAGGCACGATTTATCAATTGAGCTTCGATACTTCCGAAAATCGCCTGTTTATCGTTGAATCATACAGTCCTATCCGATTCCCTAAAAAATATGTGAACAAGGTGGGTCAACTCGAGGAGCATGCGCCTTTTTGTGAGCGTGACCTGCGAAAACCTGAAAAACTGGTTACCTATGATGAAAAGGGAGATTTCGTGGTTATGGTAAAAAAGGATCATCAGTTGTTCCCTTATCATTATGCCAGTCATCCATTCGATGTAGTTGGGTGGGATGGATACCTCTATCCTTATGCTTTTTCCATTCACGATTTTGAACCCATCACCGGACGGATACATCAGCCGCCCCCGGTACACCAGACTTTTGAGGGCAATAATTTTGTTACCTGCGCTTTTGTACCCCGGTTGTATGACTATCATCCCCTTTCAATTCCGGTTCCATACAATCATAGCAATGTAGATTCGGATGAGGTGCTTTATTATGTTGACGGTGACTTTATGAGTCGAAAGCATGTAGATAAGGGACAAATTACACTACATCCTATCGGTATTCCTCATGGGCCGCATCCCGGAACGGTAGAAAAAAGCCTGGGTGCCAGAGAAACCAAAGAGCTGGCCGTAATGGTAGATACTTTCAAGCCTTTGCATCTTACGCGACAGGCCATGGAGATAGAAGATCCGCAATATTTCCGTAGCTGGTTAGAGTAACAGGCCTATGCTCTTTACTTTATTTGATTATTCATACCTAAAGCACTAAAAAACAATGAGTTCAAACAATGACTTTCTGCCCATAAATGGCACCGATTATGTTGAGTTTTATGTGGGTAATGCCAGGCAGGCAGCGCACTACTATCAAACAGCCTTTGGTTTTCAACCCCTGGCATATGCAGGGCTTGAAACAGGGTTGAAAAACCGTACCAGCTATGTGCTGATGCAGGATAAAATTCGTTTCGTATTCACTTCATCCATGCATGCCGACGACAGTATCGCGAAACATGTAAGCGACCATGGCGATGGCGTAAAGGTAGTGGCATTGTGGGTAGATGATGCCCGTAAATCGTGGGAGGAAACTACTTCACGAGGCGCAAAATCTTATCAGGAGCCCCAAACCGCTTCTGATGAAAATGGAGAAGTAATAACCTCCGGCATCCATACCTATGGAGAAACAGTGCATATATTTGTTGAACGCAAAAACTACAAAGGACCATTTTTACCCGGTTTTGTTAAATGGGAACCAGAATACAGGCCGGAACCCGTAGGATTGAAATATGTTGACCATATGGTTGGTAATGTGGGGTGGAATCAGATGAATACCTGGGTTGAGTTTTACGCTAAGGTGATGGGGTTTAATCAATTGGTTTCTTTTGACGACAAAGACATTTCCACTGAATATACTGCACTCATGAGTAAAGTAATGAGTAATGGCAATGGTCGCATCAAATTTCCCATCAATGAACCAGCCAGCGGTAAAAAGCGTTCGCAGGTGGAGGAGTATCTCGACTTCTATGGGACCAGTGGGGTGCAGCATGTGGCTATGGCTACCGACAACATACTTGAAACTGTAACCGCCCTGCGCAACAGAGGCGTTGAGTTTTTAACCGTACCGGATTCCTATTACGAAACTGTGCTCGACAGGGTGGGTAGCATTGATGAAGAACTTAAAGCGTTGCGTAAGCTGGGCATTCTTGTTGACAGAGATGAGGAAGGATATTTATTACAGATATTCACAAAGCCGGTTCAGGATCGACCCACAGTATTTTACGAGATCATTCAGCGTAAGGGAGCCAAATCATTTGGTAAAGGAAATTTTAAAGCACTTTTTGAGGCCATTGAGCTGGAGCAGGTAAAGAGAGGAACTTTATAATGAAGGATAACAGTCTGAAACCCATACCTTCCTGGATTCAGGGAGGGGAAAATTCGGGATTTCCCCTGAACAATCTGCCTTTTGGTATCGCTGCATTTAATTCCGGATTAATTGCTGCCGTAACCCGTATCGGTGATCAGGTGGTAAACCTCCATAAACTGGCCGCACTGGATGTTTTTAGCGGGCTGCATGCCAAACTGCTGCATGTCTTTTCTCAGCCCGTACTCAATGATTTTATTGAACTCGGCCCTCAGGTGCATCACGATTTGCGTGTTAGGCTGCAGCAGGTGTTTGGCCTTGACAATACTGATAAACAGCAGATTGATGTCATTAAGTCATCGGCTTTAACATCCTTTAATGCTGTCAGGATGCTTATGCCTGTTAAGGTAACCGATTATACTGATTTTTATTCCAGCATTGAACATGCCACCAACGTGGGTAAAATGTTTCGTGATCCGGAAAATGCACTCCTTCCCAACTGGCGTCACCTTCCGGTCGGGTACCATGGCAGGGCATCGTCCATTGTGGTATCTGGTACTTCCATACACCGGCCAATGGGTCAAACCAAACCGGTAAATAGTGATGCACCGGTATTTGGCTTAACCAAAATGCTGGATTTTGAACTGGAAATGGCTTTCGTTGTAGGTAAAAACACCGCTCTGGGTGAGCACGTACCCATTGGTAAGGCACGTGATTATATTTTTGGTCTGATGTTGTTCAACGACCTCTCGGCACGCGATATCCAATCGTGGGAATATGTACCTCTGGGCCCTTTCCTGGCTAAAAATTTCGGGTCAGTGGTAGCACCCTGGATAGTTACCCTCGAGGCGTTATATCCTTTCCGGGTTGACGGACCGGCACAGGAGCCCGAAGTTTTGCCTTACCTCAAAAGTGTCGAACCCCGTAACTTTGATGTGCAGCTTGAGGTATCCATCCGTCCCGAAAAAGGCAATGAAAATATAGTGTGCCGCTCCAATTACAAGTATATGTATTGGAGTATGGACCAGCAACTGGCCCATCACACCATCAATGGATGTAACATTACAGTAGGCGACCTGTATGCTTCGGGAACCATTAGCGGACGCGATGCCGGATCTTATGGTTCAATGCTCGAACTCACCTGGAGGGGAGCCAATCCCTTAAAGCTTGATGATGGAAGCGAACGTAAGTTTTTAAACGATAACGATACCGTTATAATGCGGGGTCGGTGCCAAAAAGACGGAATTGAAATTAGCTTCGGCGAATGTGAAACCAAAATACTTGCAGCAAAGTAATATGTATAAATCATTTGATTCATCCGAAATTACTCCCAGCGCTATTCACCGGTTGATAGTGGGCGCCATCGCACCCCGGCCAATCGCCTTTGCAAGTACTTTGGATGCCCGGGGAAGGCCAAATCTGGCTCCATTTAGTTTTTTCAATGCTTTTGGTGTGAACCCCACTACCATAATTTTTAGCCCGGCACGCCGGGGCAGAGACAATACCACAAAACACACTTTTGAAAACCTCAAAGAAGTGCCAGAGGTGGTAATTAATGCCGTTACCTACAGTATGGTGGAGCAGGTGAGCCTGGCCAGTGCCGAATTTCCACAAGGCACCAATGAATTTGAAAAGGCCGGATTCACCCCTTTGAAAGCAGAGAAAGTAAAACCTTTCCGGGTGAAGGAATCGCCTGTACACTGGGAGTGTAAAGTACGGCAGATTATTGAAACCGGTAGTGGAGGTGGTGCAGCAAATTTGATTATATGTGAGGTGCTCATGGTTCACGTTCAGGCTGATTTACTTACCGACGACGGCAATATCAATACAGCTCAGATTGACCTGGTGGGGCGCATGGGTACCGATTATTACGTGCGGGCTCATGGCAATGCGCTTTTTGAAGTGGAAAAGCCTTACCAAAAACCCGCTATTGGCATAGATGCACTGCCTTTTAGCCTTAAAAATAGTCCCCTGCTTACCGGAAACGAACTGGGAAAGCTTGGATCTGCAGAAACTGAGCCGCTTCCCGCAGAAATGGATGAAGTTCGGGCTATTGCTCAAGTGAGTGAAGTACTCAACCATCCTCTGCTTACAAGAGAAGCAAAAGTTGAAAAAATTCATATCATGGTGCGTGATCTGCTTCAGCAGGGTGATAAGCGAAAAGCACTTATTCTGGGTTGGCTAGCCGATACCTGAAAGTCTTTATAAGCGTTGGTATTCAAAGGTGGGATAACCTTTTTTACCCTGGCTATTGTAGAAATCAACAAAACGAAGCTTGTACAATAAGCCTTCGCCATTGCGTAGTATATAGTTCAAATTTGGAACTATGGTGTAGGTAACAGCGCCTGCGGTAACATCTCCATTTACTTTCTTCCAATCATATCCTATGATGTCCATCTGCTTACTGAGCATGATATTTTCAGCTTCCTCACGTGAGATCTCTTCAAAATCCAATTCGGGTACAGGAGCTGCCATAACCTGATAGTTGTTGATCAGTACCCCATTCACCAGATATGGATAAGGCTCGCCTGTATTGGTGTAAAGCAGGGTAGTATACGTACTGAAAAGCAAATCCCAGTTTGTAGTTTCAGGTTCTATCTGTGGATTTAAATAACCATGAGTGAACGACAAGTAAACTTTGCGTCTGCCGGGGTCGCGCGGGATGAGAAAGCTGCGTTCCTGACTGCCGTCGGGTTTGGCAATTTTAAGACGAATTTCTTGTGTTTGTTCATCAACCAATGGCTGAATTTTAACATACCCCGTTGATATGCCATCATCATTCACCCCCAATGCGATAAGAAAAACTTCATTTTTACTTTTCAAAACACCATCTACCTCCTGCCACCACCTGCCGATGGCATTTCCGGTAGTGTCGCCGGTGGATTCATCAAACCTCCAAACTGCATCTGCCGGGTTGGGCTGAGTGTCAAAATC
>JAQVEI010000119.1 GCA_028697695.1 Lentimicrobiaceae bacterium | reverse complement strand
TTTTATTCAGCATGGAAAGCAGAAAGGCGCTAAAACAACCAATGGTTTGGGTATGTTGCATAAACAGGCAGCCTTGTCGTGGGAAATCTGGAACGAGCCCTGAATGCCCCGAAAATTCAGCAGAGTTTCCACTTAACCATTGATTTCATCGCATTATTTATTACTTTTACCTTTCGTTCCAATACGCATATTTATGACTATTATTGATGAACTTCCAGAACGCCCCGGGAAAAGCAAAATCGAATATTCAATTCAGGACGGCAAGTTGATTGTTCGTATTCCTCAGGAAGGCTTCTCACTCAGAGGAACCTTAACTCTGGGTTTCATTGTTTTCTGGATGTTTATGATAATGATTTGGAGCACCTTACTGATACAGTTTGGCTGGGTTTGGCTATTGGCTTCATTGCCTTTTTGGGCGATGGCTGTCATCCTGATGGTAATGGCCATACGCGTTATCTTTTCGTCACAGGTGGTGGAAGTTGATCACAGTGAACTGCTGCTGTTAAAGACATCAGGGGGAAAAACGGCCCACGCAAGTTTCAATACCGCTAAGATCCACGCCATTAGCCTGGTAGAGGGAACCTATAAAACGTTGTTCGGCATTTCACGACGAGGTACATTTCCGGCCATCATCTTTCGCAACGAAGCATTTGGGTTTGGTGAACGTTGCATGCCGGATGAAAAATTCTGGCTGGTAAACCTACTCAATTCATTTATCTCATTATAAACACCTGTCAAATCATGATAAAAACACTTGATCACAAGCAAATCCGCGAAATACTCCTGAAACACGACAACCGGGTTATCTTTGAGAAAACCAACGTAGTACCCGATGAAAGTGAGCTCAGAATGGAGCTTGAAACCCTGTTAAACATGGAAAGCTGCTCCAAAAAATCATTACTGGGGCTGGATATTTTTCAATACAGTTCCTATGGAGAGTTTGAACAAAGGCTCATACCTTTTCTGTTCAAAACCATGATAAATACTACCATCGAGCTTTGCATAGAAAATCATCCATTTATATTTCAAAATTATTGTCGCGAACGCATTGAAAAACTATTTATCAGCACGGGCGATGGGGGCTTCTTTATTTTTGACACCCCTTTACACTCTCTGTTGTTCGCCAGCAATTACGCCATAGTGCTGCGTATTTACAATGCTTTTCATTTTTTCCCGCGCTTGCGAAAAACCATTGGCGGAATCAGCACCCGTTATGCCATTACTTATGACAGGGTATATACATACAATGATAACCACTATGGCAGAGCAATCATCAACAATGCCCGCATACTTTCACGCGATATCTTAAACCGCTGCCTTATTGATGAACATGTGCACCGCTGGTTCACGGTTAACATTGATGGCATTGAGAACCTGCAGGTGCTTACTATTGATGATGTTTCACACATACATGAGTTCAGCCAGTACAATCAATTGTTGCTGGCTACTTCATCTGACAAGATATTTGGAAGAGAGCCCTCCAGGCAGGAAGGCATCATCAATTCGGACATATTAAAGATTGGAAAAATAAAAGCAAAAGAAACCGATATCAGCATATATAATCTTCATTTGCAGGTTAGCTTAAGCCTGATAAATAATGACGATCTCACTCAAAACAAAATAGTAACTGTTAGTCTGGGCAACCTGAACACCACAGGAATCTAGCACAGGCAAGGTTTCTGTAAATCGAAACATTATGTGCGCACTTAAAATTTTACCTGTTGAAAAAATAAGAGAAGCAGATGCTTACACCATTGAGCATGAGCCGGTTGAATCCATTCAACTGATGGAACGGGCTGCCTTCGCATGTTTTGAATGGTTAAGCAAGCGGTTGAAAAAGTCATCCCGGATTAAAATTGTTTGCGCAACCGGAAATAACGGTGGTGATGGGCTGGCGCTTGCGCGAATGCTATTTGAAGCCAAGTACGAAACCGAAGTGGCCATAGTAGAACATAACGGTAAAGGTTCCAGGGACTTTGAGGAAAACTTCAACCTGCTGGCAGAGCTGCCCGGCCTTATCATCACAGACGTAACAACAGGCGATAATTTTCTGGAGCTGGAAACATTTGATGTGGTGATTGACGCGATTTTCGGTTCAGGACTTAACCGTGCCCCCGAGGGGCTATATGCCGATGTTATCCGGCAAATCAATGCCAGTGAGGCATTAATCATTTCCATCGATATCCCTTCCGGACTTTTTGCCGACAAGGCATTACCATCAGGTCAGGCAGTTGTTCAGGCTGATTATACCCTTACCTTTCAGCTACCAAAACTGGCGTTTGTAATGCCTGAGAGTGAAATCTATGCGGGTGATTGGCAAATCCTTGATATCGGGCTCAGTCAGGAGTTTATTCAAGCCTGCGACACGCCTTATGCTCTTATTGAAACCAGCGACTGTGCCGAACTTTACCATCATCGTGGCCGTTTCTCACACAAAGGTAATTTTGGACATGCCCTGCTTTTGGCCGGCAGTACCGGCAAGTACGGTGCAGCCGTTATGGCTGCCCGTGCCTGTCTGAGATCAGGTGTGGGATTGCTTACTGCCCATCTTTCGGGCAATGGGTTTGGCATTATGCAAACCGCGGTTCCCGAGGCCATGGTGAGCGTTGATACTGAGGACAACTATATCAGCACCCTTCCTGATTTAAGCCCATACAATGTTATCACTTCAGGGCCGGGTTTGGGCATGGAAGATGAAACGCAAACCATGCTAAAATTGCTGATTCAGCAAAGCCGTGTACCGCTTATTTTAGATGCAGATGCGCTCAATATCCTATCGGAAAACAAGACCTGGCTCTCCTTTTTACCACCAGGAACTATCCTCACCCCGCATCCGGGCGAATTTGCGCGCCTCGCGGGTAAAACCTCCGATGGGTTTGCGCGCCTTGATTTGCTAAGGGCCTTCGCTTTGCGTTATAAGCTGCACGTGGTTCTTAAAGGAGCTTATACTGCTATAGCAACTCCACTGGGAAATATATATTTTAATCCGACAGGCAATCCCGGCATGGCTACAGGGGGCAGTGGCGATGTGCTTACCGGAATAATTACCGGTTTGCTAGCTTCCGGATATACAGCCGGCAGCGCATGTATTATGGGTGTTTGGCTTCACGGAAAAGCCGGCGATTTGGCATCCAAAACCTTTGGACAAGAGGCCATGCTTCCCACAGACATCATCGATAAGTTGGGCAAAGCCTTTCAAAAAATCAGCAAATAAACGCCGGTTAACACGCGTAATTATTCGCTCAAAACCAAATCTTCTTCCAACCGCAGGTTATCAACAATAAACGTTTGTCGATCGGGCGTATTTCGACCCATGTAAAATTCAAGCAGCTCGGGAATCTCAGACGATTTGCGCAGGATAACCGGGTCCAGGCGCATGGAGTCACCAATGAAATTGCGAAACTCATCGGGAGATATTTCACCCAACCCTTTAAAGCGCGTAATTTCAGGAGATGGTCCCAGTTTAGCTACAGCCGACATGCGTTCTTCTTCACTGTAGCAATATATGGTTTTTTTCTTGTTACGTACCCTGAAAAGCGGAGTTTGAAGAATGTAAAGATGCCCTGCCCTAACCACATCAGGGTAAAACTGTAAAAAGAAGGTCAACAGCAGCAGCCGGATATGCATGCCATCCACATCGGCATCGGTGGCTATCACAATGTTGTTGTAACGCAGGTTCTCAACGCCATCCTCCATATTTATTGCACTTTGAAGCAAATTGAATTCGGCATTTTCATACACTACCCGTTTGGTGAGGCCGTAGCTGTTTAAAGGTTTGCCTTTCAGGCTGAAAACGGCCTGAGTATTTACATCCCTGGATTTGGTAATGGAGCCGCTGGCTGAATCGCCCTCGGTTATAAATAAAGTAGTACTCAACCGTCTGGAATCGCTGCTGTTATAGTGTATGCGGCAATCCCGCAGCTTTTTATTGTGGAGGCTTACCTTCTTAACACTTTCGCGGGCCAGCTTTTTGATGTTGGCAAACTCTTTGCGTTCCTTCTCACTTTGCATTATCTTTTTAAGCAAGGCTTCAGCCACATCACTGTTCATGTGAAGAAAATTGTCCAACTGACGCTTAAGGATATCGCCTATATAATTACGAATGGTCTGCCCACCTGGTTCCATATGCTGGGACCCCAGTTTGGTTTTGGTTTGTGACTCAAACACAGGCTCCTGCACTTTTAAACTTATGGCTGCCGTTAACGATTGCTTGATGTCGTTGGGGTCGAAGTCTTTCTTGAAAAATTCGCGCACTGTCTTCACCAAAGCTTCGCGGAAAGCAGCCTGATGTGTACCTCCCTGGGTAGTATGCTGGCCATTTACAAATGAGTAATATTCTTCGCCATACTGACGCTCGCTGTGGGTAAATGCGCATTCAAAATCGTCTTCCTTAATCTGAATAATGGGGTATGAAATGCTGTTTCCATTGATGTTGCGCGCTAACAAATCGAGCAGGCCGTTTTTTGCCTGCATACGCACACCATTAAACCAAATGGTAAGTCCGTTATTCAGAAAAACATAATTCCAGAGCATCTGCTCTATATATTCAGACAAAAAGTGGTAATGTCCAAATATTTCTTCATCGGGAATAAAAGTAATCAGGGTTCCGCTACGCAGGTTGCTTGGCTCTTCCGGATGTTCCAGGGTTTTGGTTCCCCGGCTGAATTCCACCACTTTTGTTTTTCCTTCACGAATACTTTGAACGCAAAAGAAACTAGACAATGCATTCACAGCCTTCGCCCCTACCCCATTTAGCCCAACCGCTTTTTTAAATACTTTAGAATCGTATTTCGCGCCCGTGTTAATCTTTGATACACAGTCAATTACCTTGCCCAGCGGCATACCCCGGCCGTAATCTCTGATGCTTACTTTTTGGTCTTTGATGGCTACCTCAATGGTACGCCCATTGCCCATGACGAATTCATCAATGCCATTATCGACAATTTCTTTTATGAGCACGTAAATACCATCATCCTGTGAGGAGCCATCTCCCAACTTCCCAATATACATTCCCGGTCGCAGCCGGATATGTTCTTTCCAGTCGAGCGTTACTACAGTATCTTCGGAATACTGCCCCGGATCACTTTGTTGATATTCTAATTCTTCCATTTCCATGCAAAGATAGCTGAATCCAATGAATTGAAGCCTGGACACGCCTGGATTTTAAAAAAGGTTATGAACAGGTTTATCAACAATACACTGGTTTTCAGGGTTACTCAGGCTTTAGCACCCAGGCACCGGGAAAGTTATTTTGGAGTGAAGTCATGGCACGCTGGGCTTCCGTTTCAGTGGCAAAGGTCATGAGCGAAATTCTGAAATGCGCACCCGATATCAAAAGCCGGGCCTGATTATAGCCCAGATTTCGCAGACGCATTACCTCCCGATTGGCTTTCTCCAAACTGTTTAAACTCCCCGTAATGATATGATAAAGCTTTTCAGCATCACGTACGGGGGCTTGTAATTCCGGCTTACCGCTTTCGTTTAACTTTGCCAGATTTAAGTCCGGACGGTTGCAGGCAAAATAGTCGGGCTCGGCATCCATCTCTTCGCCAAACCAAACCAGCACATATTCACCATATACGGCAATACCCATGGCTTTCCAGGGTTTAGACCACTTCCCTGTATTTAACAGATAATCATTGGTGATGCCTATAGAAATCCACAAATCAAGTGCATCTACTGCCCGGGCAGCTTCGCCGGCTTCATAAGCCATCTCCCAGGCTTTGAACTTATAGCGGGTCAATTGCCGGGGCTTTTCAGTCATACATTTGATGCGATTCTCATCCGTAGCATAACAACAGGCTGTCCAATTGCCCTTATCAGACCAGCTATGCAGATTGCAATCACCAAAGTCAGGCCGGTAACGTGTCAAGTCCATGGCATGAACTCTGGCAACATAGCTCAATGAACGGCTCAAAGGCAATGCAGGCTTGTTGTTTTGCTGACGGTGCTCATTGATAAGCTGGAATAATTTGTATTCCTCGGCAGTGGCACACATACTGTCCATTACAGGCATAGTGTCCTGCCCGTATGCCTGAAACAGCGCAGAAGCTGCTGTTAACAACAATATTAAGAAACGCTTCGTTTGCATAGGAAGTTTCATCAGCACAAAATTACCACTTTAACCAATGGGGAGCAAAATTTTATTAATACCTTTCCTTCTCCCGGTTAAACACTGAGCGTTTTAGCATCTGCCATGCCGGCTTTAAATCAGCTAACCTGGGAATAAAGTTTCGCATACTTACCCCGCTGATACGGTTGAAGACAATGAATTGATAAGCCAACCCGGCAGAATAGGCTATAGAAGCGGTTAACCCTGCACCGGTAACTCCCATAGGAGGAATAAGTGTAAATCCTAAAATCAGGGTAAAACCCAAACCTATGCCGGATGAAATGGTATTGTGCCAGGGCTGCCCGCTGCCCGAAAAATAATGACTGAACATATTGGAAATGGCCACTGCAAGTATGCCGGGTGCCAGGCTCATCAATACCGGAGTGATCCGTTCAAAACCACTGCTAAAAACAAATGTAAACAATGAAGAAGGTAAAAGCAGGAGTACAAACAGCATCAATAACGTAATGAGGGATGTAAGCTTTACGAAATCAATGGTAAGCTGTTGGTTGGCCAACTTGTCATTTGAGTTGGATATACGGGAATATTGTACCAGAGCTATACTTCGTGAAACTATCCATAAACTTTCAGCTACCTGTACACCGATAGAAAACAGTCCGAGGGTAGCCCGGTTAAAACTTTTTTCAATGATATAATAGCTCAGCCGGTAATTAAACAATTGCATCAGACTGGCAGATTGCAGATAACCACCAAATCGAAAAAGCTGACGTATTAGTCCGGGTTCAATTAGTCTGGCCTTTTTCACATACTTCAGCATAAAAAACGAGCTACTAAGCATGGCCAGGCCAAAGGATGCATATAAACCCTTTACATAAGCCATAACTGTGTGATGATGCATGCCGGCCATGAGC
>JAQVEI010000118.1 GCA_028697695.1 Lentimicrobiaceae bacterium | reverse complement strand
GCTATCGCTGCCCGGTTCCTGATCGTCAGTATAATAACCATAGCCGTAGCCGGAGCCGTAACCATAACCGTAACCATAACCATAGCCATAGCCATAGGAATTTTTATCCATTTTCACATCGTTCACCAATATGGCCATATTTGGGATATTGCGGCGTTCGATGTCGGCAATAATGGATCCAAATACCTTCTTGTTGGTATAATTCTGCCGAACCACAAAGATGTTTACATCCGCATATTTCATCAGCAGAAATGCATCGGTAACCAACCCTACAGGCGGGGTATCAACAATAATAAAATCATACATCTTTTTTAATTGATCCATCATCTCGTCATTCATTGGGGATGCGATCAACTCCGCCGGGTTGGGTGGTACCGGGCCTGCCATAATTACATCCAGATTGTCGAGCGGTGATTTCTGAATAATGCTGCTCAGCTCGCTTCGTTTAATCAGGAATGAGCTAATTCCTTCTGTATTGGTGAGCCCGAAATCCTGGTAAATCTTCGGTTTACGTAAATCATAACCCATGAGCAGGGTTTTACGGCCATAAAGAGCAAATATAGAAGCCAGGTTCATGGCGGTAAAGGTTTTCCCTTCATTTACCATGGTG
Organism: Lentimicrobiaceae bacterium; assembly: GCA_028697695.1. Lineage (GTDB taxonomy): Bacteria > Bacteroidota > Bacteroidia > Bacteroidales > Lentimicrobiaceae > Lentimicrobium. Next base: position 6,412 of record JAQVEI010000118.1, on the reverse strand, counting down.
GAGGTAATCAAAATAACCTGTTTGTTTTTATTCTCATCAAAAAACCTCAGATTGGTCCGTATAGATCGGAAGGATTCTGCAATACTCGATTTAGGATATTGAGCCACCACAATCTGAGTGTCGCGATTATTGTGAGTAATATGGCCGAGCAGCGGCAGGGAAGTAATATTGTCGAGATCTTTTTTATCAATAATTTTATCGTTAAAATAGTCCTTACCCAAAACATACACTACCGGAAACAACAAACCAAGCAGAAGCGCAATGGTATAATTGAGTGTCTTTTTAGGAAACACCGGTGTTAAATCTTCCTGGGTAGCTGCATCAATAACCTCATTGTCAGGCATGTTTGAAGCACGCGTTATCTGAGCTTCCGAACGCTTCTCCAGCAAAAATGTATAAATGGCATCATTAAGCTTAAATTTGCGCTCAATGCCTATTAACGCCCGCTGGGTTCCAGGCAAACGGTTTATTCGGGAATCAAGCTGTCCAATACGGGCATCAATATCACGGATGGCTATATTTGAAGTGTTTACTATGTTTTTAATGTTCTCTTCCAGGGTCTTTTTAATCATTTTGATCCTGTCGTCGTATGAGGCAATGATTGGATTTTTTTCCTTGGCCATCAGCAAAGCTTCGCCCCTGTCTGCATACACGCGGGTGAGCTCGTTGATGAGTTGGGTAAGTATAGGATCTTCAATACCCATACTTGATGGCACGGTCAGATCATCTATTGCTTCATTATTTTTCAAATAATCACGCAGGTAGAGATAATATTTATTTTTTACCATCAGTTCGGCCTTCTTATCCTGCAATGCATTCATGGTGGTAAATACCTGCTGCGATTGAAAGTCAAGGTTCATCACCTCGTTGGTAGTCCGGAATTGTTGCAGGTTAGTTTCAGCCATTTGAAGTGAATCGCTGATACCAAGCAACTGGTCATCAATAAAATTAATGGTATTGGTCGCTATTTGGTTCTTCTTTTCCAGGCTACGCTGCAGATAAGATGTGGTTAAGCGGTTGAGAAAGTCAGCAGCCTTCTGATTATTGGTGCTTTTCATCGAAATTTCAACAATGGAAGCTTCTCTGTTGATGGGTTCAATCGTATAACCTGACATCTGCTTTACGAGAGTGGTAACCTGATTGAAGAAAAAGAACATGTTTTTGCCCATGTGCTTTTTCGGATCATAATTCGTGTTCAGGATAACTGAAAAATTATAATACTGTCCCTTAATCTGCTGCCCAAATTCATATTGACCATTAACTGCAATTTTTCCGCTTATATCTTCAATTTTATCATGATTAGAAAAGCTGTATAGCGTCGCAGATTCACCTTCGGTAGACAGGTTAAACTTATTGTTGGGTGCAATTTGTATATTAAACCTTATCCCTGTAGGTTGAGGGTTGGCTGTATCGAACACCACGGTAAATGGTGAATTTTTATACATCTCACGGGTGATAAAGTTATCTTCTATAAAATAGGAGATATCAAAGTCCAGTTCTTTGATGGCCCGGGTAACCAATGTTCGTGATTTTAATACACCAATCTCATTCTCAAGGCGCTGCGCATTTTTCATGCTACCCAGTCCAAGCATAGCCTGCGGATCAAAACCCGACTTGTCGTCCTTTATCATCACCGTAGTGCTTACTTTGTATACAGGTTCAGTGTATTTGTTGAAAAGGAAAGCAATTATCAAAGCGATAAACACGGTGATAACGAACAGGTACCAGTAACGGTAAAATTTGAAGAACAACTGTTTGAAATCAATTGATTCTTCCTGATTTATTTCTCTGATGTAATTGTCCACGATAAGAGCTGTTATTTAAAAAAATTCAGGATAAGCAGAGTAGTTGAGATGGTTGAAAAAATAAGGGCATACGGAAAAGCGGCAAATGTAAAGTTTTTCCCACGAAGTGGTTCCACATATACGATATCTTCCGGCTGAAGGTAGTAAAGTGGCGACTCGAGTATCTCCGAAGTAAGCAGGTTGACGTTATAAACTCTATTTCCGGTTTTGGTTTTCCGTATTATTGTCACCCTGGAACGGTTGGCAAACTCATTCAAATCTCCGGAAAGACTTATGGCCTGAAAAATGTTGATGTTATTTTGATAAATCTGATAGGTACCCGGACGAGCAACTTCACCCAGGAGACTTACCTTAAAACTTACCAGCTTAACCGTTACCGTGGTCATCTGAAAATATTCATTAATTACCTTTTGCAATTCCTCTTTTACATCGTCTATCGTTAATCCGTTTACATGCACTTTCCCGACGATAGGAAAATCAATGTAACCGGAATCATTAACCATATAGCTGTGCAGATAAATTCCAGCATCTGAATTCATCTGGTAAGAACCCGTAGGCGTGTTTTGAAAAGGATTGACGTTTCGCGTGTCCAGGCTCTTTATATCAATATAAAGGTTGTCGCCTGTTTTAACCTTATAATCAGAAGCGGTTTCGTTTAAAAATTCTACATTTTCCTTGTCATGAACATCCTGAATGTACCTTATTTTTTTTAGAGATACACAGGAACTCATCACAAAGGCAACCATCACAAATAAAAGATAACGTCTCATCCTGCTTATGTTAAGTTTTTGATATGATATTTTATAGCTTATGACTGCAAAAGTAATCCAAAAGTTCGCCATTTATTCAGAAAATTAATTTAAATGGCTCCAAAATTTAATTTTTTGACAGTTTTTGCAAAACTATTTGACGTTTTTGGGGATACATTTAAACTTTACCAATACAATTGGATGTACACCCTTCCGCTTTCAAACAAAAATAACCGCCTAAGGTTCGGCATGGCCATATAATTTGTTAAAATTTACGCTTCCACAATTATGCCTCTGAGCGTGGCAGGTGTACAGGCAGTTATTTTAACCTGAACATATTCGCCGGGTTGCTGATTTCCCTTTGGAAAAACGACTACCTTATTTTGGCTGTTTCGTCCGGAAAGCTCATTTTTAGATTTTTTAGACTCGTTTTCAATCAACACTTCACAGGTTTTGCCAATGTCTTGTTTATTGCTTTTCAGGGAAAGCTTCTGTTGTAAATCGATGATTTCCTTTAACCTGCGGCTTTTCACCTCTTCAGCAACATCATCCTTGTGTTTTTTTGCTGCCAGGGTGTTGGGTCTTTCCGAGTATTTAAACATATAGGCATAATCATACCCTACATATCTCATCAATTCAAGTGTTTGCTGATGGTCTTCTTCTGTTTCCGAGGAGAATCCCGAGATAATATCTGTCGACAACGCACATTCGGGAAGGTATTTTTTGATGGCCTGAATGCGGTTTATATACCACTCGCGGGTATATTTGCGGTTCATCAGCTTGAGTATGCGGTCGCTTCCGGATTGAACGGGCAAATGTATTGAGCGACAAATGTTGGGCCAGGCAGCCATGGTTTGCAGCAACTCATCCGACAGGTCTTTGGGATGCGAGGTGGCAAACCGCACCCGAAGTTCCGGTGAAATTGCAGCCACCTGTGCAAGCAATCCGGGGAAGCCGTTACCATTGTCATCCTTATAGGAGTTTACATTTTGTCCCAGCAGCGTTATTTCTCGAAATCCTTCATTAAACAAACCGGCCGCTTCATCCACAATGGTCTTTGGGTCGCGGCTTCGTTCACGCCCACGGGTGAAAGGCACTACACAGTAGGAACAAAAGTTCTCACAACCCCGCATAATCGAGATAAATGCAGCTACCCCATTGCCATCCAACCTCACCGGGCTGATGTCGGCATACGTTTCATCGGCCGAAAGCATCACATTAATGGCTTTTTGACCGGTTTCTGCCACATCCAGCAAACGGGGCAAATCGCGATAAGCATCCGGCCCTACAATTACATCAACCATCTTTTCCTGCTCAATCAACTGCTCTTTTAAACGCTCGGCCATGCAGCCCAGCACACCTATAACCAGACCGGGCTTTTGCTTCTTATAACGTTTAAATTCCTGTAAACGTGCCCTTACACGCTTCTCAGCATTGTCACGTATTGAACAGGTATTTATGAAAATAAGATCAGCATCCTCAATATGCGGAGTGGTTTCAAAATGGTGATCCGTCATGATGGAATTGACGATCTGGGTGTCAGAGAAATTCATTTGACAACCGTATGTTTCTATATAAAGTTTACCCTTGGTTTCCACAGAAGTTTTTTTTATTGAAAATGTCGAATCCTGACAACAGGATTAGAGCGGCAAAATTACAAATTAATTTTCTGATGGATCAGATTTTAATGGGGTAAAACAACCCTTTCGATTTGAAAGCCAGGCATTCATGTCTTTCAGCCTACGGCTATAGGCTGGTTGATTCGGGTAGTGGGGTCTGTAACACAACACCGGGTTACACCGCCTAAGCCGCGCCCTGCCTTTGTGCCGGCAAACTTCACCTCAAGGCATTGATCGGTTAATTGCCCGATTTATGTTTTCGGAAAGCTTCGTTTAACCTGGGCAATACACTTTGCAGATCGCCCACTATTCCATAGTCGGCAACAGTGAAAATGGGTGCCTCCGGGTCTTTGTTCACAGCTACGATAACTTTTGAACCACTTATACCGGCTAAATGCTGAATGGCCCCCGAAATACCCAGGGCAAAATACAGGCTTGGCGAAACAACTTTCCCGGTTTGCCCAACGTGTTCGTGGTGAGGACGCCAACCTTCATCGGATACCGGCCGCGAACAAGCCGTGGCGGCACCCAGAATGTCTGCAAGCTCTTCTAAAGGCTGCCAGTTATCGGCGCTGCGCATTCCACGCCCACCCGAAACCACAATGTCCGCCTCGGAAAGCAATATTTTACCCTTTTGAACCTCTTGCTGCAGTACCCGGGTAGCCGGAGCTCCGGCATTGTCCGGCAATGCCTGAACAACCGCCCCGACTGCATTTTCATGCAAACCGAACGTATTCGGTGTTAATGTAATTACGCTGATATCGCCGTCAAGATTCTCTTTAACCAGTGCCTTTCCTGAAAAAGCCCGCTTATTCACCACCATAGGCTGAACTGACGCAGGATAACCATTGATGGATTGAGCCAACGAAGCTTTTAGCCGCACTGCTATCCGCGGAGCAACAGCCCGGCCCCGGAAAGAGTGGGGCATCAGTACAACTTTTGCATTATTTTCGAGGGCAGCCGCGCTTATTGTTTCCGCAAGTTGTTTCTCATCATCATACACATTGGCAGAAGTGTGTAAAATGGTCTTGCATCCAAAGCGTCCCAGTGATTTTAATTCATCATCAGCAATATCGCCACTGGTAAAGGCAATTGCCTGAGTGTTGAGCTCATTCGCCAGGCGATAACCCAGGGAGACAAGTTCATAAACAGCTTTGTTGAATTTTTGATCCCGGTGCTCTGCATATATTAAAACTGACATATCAAATTAATTAGGTGTTAAACAACTCTTGCTTCGTTGTGCAGCAAATCAACCAACTGCTCAGGATTTTCGGCATCAATCATTTTGCACGATGATTTTTGAGGCGGGAATTCATAGGTGCTGATGCTGGTCCGGGTATCTGCCGGGGCATCGGCAACCACCTTCAGGGGTTTGGTGCGGGCAGTCATAATTCCACGCATGGATGGAATCCGGGGATTGATGGCAATACCTTTTTGAACCACCAGCACCGCCGGCAAACTGGTTTCCACCTGCTGACGGCCGCCTTCAATTTCGCGGGCAATTTTCACGCTTTCACCTTCAATCTCCAAACTGCTTACCGATGAAACTGAGGGCATATCTAAGATTTCAGCCAGCATCCCGCCCACCGACGAACCATTGTAATCACTGGATTCAATGCCACACAATATAAGGTCGGCATCGAGTTGTTTTATGGCTGTAGCCAGATGAGATGCGGTAGCATAGGAGTCGGCGGCCCGGGCATCTACCCGTATGGCCTCATCAGCGCCAGCGGCCAATGCTTTACGCAACGTAGCCTCTATGGCTGCATTACCGACCGAAACCACGGTTATTTTATCTACTTTGCCGGCCTCTTTCAGTTCTATTGCACGGGTTAAAGCCAGCTCATCCCAGGGATTGATGATCCACTGAACGCCGGTGTAATCAACCGCACTATTATCGGCAGTGAATTTAATACGCGTTGTGGTGTCGGGTACATTGCTGATACAAACAAGAATATTCATAATTGAGAATTGTTGGATTTAAAGAGTCAGGTACATAAAAGGCTTTCTCCGGCCAATTAAAAATCATTGATGACCTGTCTCGAGATGACTATTTTTTGGATTTCCGATGTGCCTTCATAAATCTGAGTAAGCTTGGCTTCACGCATCAGGCGTTCAACATGGTATTCTTTCACATAACCATAGCCCCCATGAATTTGAACTGCTTCGGTGATCACCCACATGGCAGCTTCGGCAGCATAATATTTGGCCATAGCGCTGGCATAACCGTAGGGTTTAT
>JAQVEI010000117.1 GCA_028697695.1 Lentimicrobiaceae bacterium | reverse complement strand
CCCCGGCTTCAATGGCTTTAAAAATGGCCAGGTCGCCCATGCCCGAAGTAAAGTGGGTATGCAGGTTAATGGGCAGCGAGGTTATTTTCTTCAATTCCACAATAAGGTTATAGATATCGTAAGGTGCAATAAGACCTGCCATATCTTTAATACAAATGGAATCGACGCCAAAATCAATAAGTTCTTTTGCCTTATTGATGTAATAATCAATGTTATAGGTTTCGCCTCCCATACGCGGTTCGGTGAGCGTATAGCAGATGGTTCCCTGAAAATGTTTTTTATTCTGCTTAACCACTTTGGCAGCAGTTTCAAAGTTCCGGTAATCATTCAATGCATCAAAGCAACGGAAGATATCCATGCCGTTGTCACAGGCACGTTGCACGAAATTTTCAACCACGTCATCAGCATAATTCCGGTAACCCACCACGTTTTGGCCGCGCAGCAGCATAAAAAATGGTGTTTTGGGCATTTGTTTCTTTAGTATCCTTAGTCTTTCCCATGGATCTTCATTCAGGTACCGGTGCATAGTATCAAATGTTGCCCCACCCCAGGTTTCAATGGCATGAAATCCAACTTCATCAAGCAACTTGGCTACAGGTATCATATCTTCCGTGCGGCCACGGGTTGCAAAGAGAGATTGATGGCCATCGCGCAAACTCAAATCCTGAATTTTTACCGGATTTGCAGCGGCAGGCCGGTTGGCATCGTAGTTGATGGGGGTCATTTCCAAAACCCCATGTTTATCAAATGTTTTCATTTTATGTCCTTTGTTTTTTTGATTTTTATTTAGGTACCCAAAGGCCTTTGCCTTTACGTTGAATAAATTCACGTTTGCTCATGGCCATTTTAGCTCCAAGGCGGCCCCATGCGGGTGACCTTTCGGAGATTTCTTCTGTTTCAGTTTGATTTTCCTGTAGAAAGTAACTTACTGCAATGGCAGCAGCTTTCATTTTTTTTTCGTGTGGAGTCATAGCACAAATTATTGAGGTATATTACCATGTTTTTTTGGAGGAAGGCTCTCGCTTTTCGAGGCGAGTACTTCCAAAGCATCAATCAATCTTACACGGGTTTCGCTCGGCAGGATAACGTCATCAACATATCCTCTTTGCGCAGCCATGTATGGTACACTGAACGTCTCTTCATACTGGGCGATCTTTTCCTGGGTCTTGGCTTCCTTGTCTTCGGCTTCTTTAATCTCTTTACGATAGCTCGAAAGCACTTCTACCGCCCCTTTGGCACCCATTACCGCAATTTCAGCAGTAGGCCATGCGAATATCATATCGGCACCCACGTGTTGCGAACTCATAGCCACATAAGAGCCACCGTAGTTTTTGCGTACCACCACCGTAAACTTGGGTATGGTAGCCTCCGAATAGCTCCACAAGAGTTTGGCTCCGTGACGAATAATGCCACCCCATTCCTGATTTACGCCCGGAAGGTAGCCCGGCACATCTACAAATGTGATGATGGGAATATTAAAAGCATCACAGGTGCGGATAAAACGACTAATCTTGTCGGAGGCGTCAATATCGAGACAGCCGGCGGAAACCATAGGCTGGTTACCAATAATGCCAACCGATCGATTGTTTAGTCGTGCAAAACCAACAATGCAATTTTCAGCAAAATGTTCATGAATTTCGAAAAATTCTCCATTATCAACCACTTCTCTCACTATCTCTTTCATATCATAGGGAGATCTGGGGTCGTCGGGTACTATTGTATCCAGGGTAGGACATAAACGTTCAGGGTCGTCGCCCATATCAACCTTGGGCGCAGTCTCCATGTTGTTGTCCGGCAGGTATTCGAGCAATTCGCGTATGCTTTCAATGGTTTCTTCATCGTTTTCACAGGCAAAATGCGCATTTCCGCTTTTTGTATTGTGTACCATAGCTCCACCCAACTCTTCAAAAGTTGTTTCTTCACCGGTTACGGTTTTAATAACGTACGGGCTGGTGATAAACATATGGCTGGTTTTCTTAACCATAAATACAAAATCGGTGAGTGCTGGTGAATATACGGCTCCACCGGCACAGGGCCCCATGATGGCTGAGATTTGCGGGATAACTCCCGAGGCACGTGAGTTTCTGAAGAAAACATCGCCATAGCCCTTCAGGGCGTCAACGCCTTCCTCCACGCGGGCTCCTCCCGAGTCATTTAGTCCTACAACGGGTGATCCCGATTTAAGGGCCAGGTCCATAATTTTGCAAATCTTGGCAGCGTGCATCTCTCCCAATGAACCCCCAATGGAGGTGAAATCCTGAGAAAAAGCAAATACCGGCCGGCCATTTATCAGTCCATGTCCGGTGATAACCCCGTCAGAGGCTATGTCTATCTTTTCCATCCCGAAATTGTGAGAGCGATGAGCTACAAAAGTATCCAGTTCACGGAATGTGCCTTCATCAAATAACAGTTCGATGCGCTCGCGTGCGGTAAGTTTGCCCTTCTCGTGTTGTTTGGCAACCCGTTCTTTTCCTCCCATTTCAAGCACTTGCGCTCTTTTTGCCTTCAATAAGGCCAATTTTTCAGCAACAGTCATTTTTATTAATTTGTTTATTAGGTTTGTATCAGTTTATTTTTGTTTCATTTCGTTAATTAGCGGGTGTTCAGCCTGTACCCCCGACTGGGCATTAAACAGCTTGCGGGCCACTTCAGGCGAACTGATTCCGGCAGGCCCAGCCAGGCAGCCGCCCTCACACGCCATAACTTCAATCATGTTCCAATCGTGCTTGCCTGTCGTAATCCGCCGCAAAGATGCGATATTTTTCTTATGTAGCCCGCTGATTACCAAAGGATTTAAAGAAGGGCCGTCGTAATAGTCAGTAACTGAATTCAATACGCCATTACTAAAGGCAAATTTCCGCTCCGCGATTACCTCTTCCTGCTCAGTTGCTTCAAAGGTTTGTAAATCAATGTTCATGGCGATCATTAATGCGCCCAATTCCTCGAATGTCATAACATAATCTATGCCAGGATAACGTCTGGCTTCTGCTTGTTTTGCTACACAGGGGCCTATAAATACCACGGAAGCATCCGGGTATTGTTGCCTTACAATATCAGCGGTATAACGCATAGGCGAGGGGGTGTGCGATACATAGGGTTTCAAACCGGTCAATTGTTTTTCAGTAAGCTCAACAAAAGCCGGACAACAGGATGTAGTCATAAACTGCTGGCCTTGTTCAAGAACCTCCTTCAGTTCATGCGCTTCATCCCGTGCTGTGGCTACCGCTCCCGCGGCTACCTCAAATACATCAGTAAATCCGAGCTTTTTTACCGCAGTGGCTATTTGCGGATATGTGGCTTTAAACTGACCGCTTATGGCCGGAGCAAGCATGGCTACAACCTGCCGGTTGGGCCGGGAAATGTCATGCAATACGTTGATTATTTGTGAACGATACATTACCGCGCCAAACGGACAAGCCACCATGCAACGGCCGCAATGAATGCACTTGTCATAGTCAATTTCTTCAACACCTTCGGCATTGCGGTATATGGCTTTTACAGGGCAGGATTCTTCGCAGGGAATAGGCATATAAATGATGGCATGATAAGGACATGCATCCTTGCATAAGCCGCAACCCACACATTTTAGCGGGTCTATCCTGGCCTGACCATGTTCCATGGTAATGGCATTCCTGGGGCAGGTAACCATACAATGACTTGCCAGGCAGCCCCTGCATAGGTTCGAAACCACGTAATTGCTCTTTACACATGAAGTGCAGGCCTCGTCAACTACAGTAAGTACTCCCTTTTCAGGCTCTTTATGGCTTAAAGCCCTTAGTGCATAGCTGTATAAACTTTCAAGCTCGTCTGTCTCGTCTGATACATTAAAGCCCAGCAAGGCCATGACCCTGTATTTGATTATAGCACGCGATTTGTGAATACAGCAACGGTTACCACTCACCGGGGTTGTATTTCTGGGCGCCATTTCCAGCGCTATCCGGTCAATATCTTCGAGGCGGTTTTCAATGTAAAGTTTACAAAGGCGGGTAATAATCTCACGCCGGATGAGCGTTGCATTATTGGTTTGTGCCATGCTCAACCTCCTTTCTTATACTTTCAATTACTTTATTCAGGTTGGCTTCGGCAATCAATCTGTTATTTACCTTTACAAACGGCGGACGGCCATACTCCTGAGAATTGCAATATCCCGGGCAGTTCATTCCCTGTATGCTTACTTTATTTTTCAGATCATCGGGCAGCTTCTCTCCCATAGTTTCAAAAGCTGAACCACCCATCACAAAGCACAGGGTACCATAACAAATACTCACTTCCACCATCTGTTTCATTTTCAACATTTTTTGTTTTTATATAAAGTCAAGGGCAACTTCTTTCAGATATTTGTCCTCGAGCAATCGTTTTATTTTTTTTACAACATTTCTTCTTATTTCCAGCTCCACCGGCAGTGTAGGGTCCTGATGTGCCTCATTGATTCGGGTTCCGGCAAGCAGAAATATCTGGTCGTTGTTCAGTAGCAGGTTAAGCAGGGCCGAGGCTGCATCCTTACCTTTAACAGGTAGCTGTACGCCGGCTTCCAGCATTGCCGAAACCCTTCCCAGTGTCAATACACCCTCAGTAACCAAATCAATGCCCGGCATGCTGGATATGGGTGGAATGTCTTTTGAAAAAGATTCCAGGCTAACCTCGATAGGCCGGCCAAGTTCGCGTGAAATAATCTCGGCTGTTGTACCACCGGAAAGTACCTTTTGACCGCTGAACGACTCAATAGTCATAGCCAAACGGTGGTCGTCCTCCGGATGGTATGGCGGACCAGAGCAAAGCAATAGTTTACGGGGATGCCTGAAATAAATTACTATGCAGGATATGTCGTCTTTTGCCGTGTATATATCGTTGGCCTGAGCACGCTGAACAATTTTGCCGGCCAGCTCGGGAGCCGATATGTTATGGTCTTCCGAAAGTAAGTTACCCACCCATTTTATCACCTGGGGAACGTCCCATCCAAAAGGATGTGAAGCTGTGCCTATACCCGATTGGCTTACGCCATCTGATATGAGGATGATGCGGTCACCAAGCCGTGCAGGAAAAGTACTGTAGGTTAGCTCACGGTCAATATTCTCTTTGGCTGCAAGCGACTTACAGTTGATATCTGTTTGTATCAATGCGTTGTCGCGAAGTATAATGGGCTCCGGATTGTCGAAATTTACAATATGTGTCTCTCCATCAGCATCAATATCCACTATCGTAAAGGTTGCATAACTTATTTTTCTGGCCTGATCAACAGGCAGGGTTTCCAGAATGGCTTTGGCAGTTTGCTCAGGAGGGAAATGTTCTATGGTGAAATTTAAGCCCATTGTAGCGGTAAGCGTGGCCAGTACATTGGCTTTTACCCCACTGCCCAAACCATCGCTAAGCACGGTGATGATGCGGTTCTCCTCCTTTATTTTTCTGGAAAGATACACATCACCACACACCATTTCATGGTCTTTGCTCTTTTGAATGGCACCAATTTCAATATAAAACTCATCCTTCTTCATCCACAGTTGATATTACCGGGTTATTGATTACGGTATTAAGCATAGCCTCGGTACGGGCTGCATTCTCTCCCAGCAAAAAGGCCACCTTTTGAACCGTTGTCATGTTTTCGTGAACCACCTGTTTTATCCTGCGCATTACATCTTCCTGCATTAAGCCCGGATGATGCAAATCCTGAATAATACCACAAATGATACGGTGTCGCTGAATGGTGAATACGGACAAATTGAACAGGCGGTCGTTTTCTTCTATGTTTCTGTCAATCAGGTTATTGCCTGATGATAATACGTTGGAAAATACCTTGTGGAATGCAACCATCTTTTTCATATCGGCTCCCTGCAGTCCCGGCTTGGCATCCCACAAGAGTGTAGCGTCGTTTCCAATCAATTCAGCAAATAAACGATTGCTTTCGATAATCTGTAAACGGTCGTCGACCAGTACCACCCCATAGGGCATACGTTGCAGCAATACACTGGCTTTGTCGGCGGCTACTCTGCGCATGTATGAAACGCACATTTGCCGTTCTGCCATATCATTGAGCATGGCTATGGCAAAATCGCGACAGCTATTGTATCCGCAACCGCCACAATTCAATTCATCTTCTTTAGAGGTTTTTCCTGCCGTTTTAAGCGCCTCAATAATGTCTTCTTCTGACCAGTATTTAATGGGTCTGTCCTGTTTTACAAAACAATAGCTGGTGTAGATGTCGGGCAGGTTATTTGTCCAATCTGCCGGTGAACAAACCAAAGGTGGTGCATTTCGATACTGATCTACCTTTAAGTTCTTTACAATAGTTCCTGCTTTGGAGGATGTACCCGGTCCATTGATGCAGCCACCTTCGCACACCAGCAATTCAATGAATATTTTTGCATTTTCCGACACCTCTTCCAGGCCATTGAGGGCCTGCTTTATGTTGGCAATACCACTGATGTGCATAAAGTTAACGGCAGCAGAGCATTGTGCATTTTTAATGGTTCCTACCATTCCTCCGTCAATCGGATAGAGTGCGCCATCCGTGGCCTGAGCCGGCATAAAGGTGTCACTTGGGCCCGGAAACATCAATTCAGGCAGAAATCCTTCTTCTTCAAACCAACGCCTTAAATCATTAAAGGTAAGTGAAGCATCAATGAGTGACGGGAAGTCATCGGATTCGGTTTTTTTTGCCACGCAAGGGCCTATAAAGACCACCCTGATGTCATCCCCATACCACCGCCTTAGCATGGAGGCATGCGCCATAAGCGGGGATTGCATGTTTACCAAACAACGGGTTAAAGTCGGCTGATACTTGCGGATGTAGTCCACCGCTGATGGACAGGCAGTACTGATATATATGCCGGGCTCGGCATTGTTTAAAAACTGAGCGGTATTTGAAGTAACTACTTCTGCTCCCAGCGCTGTTTCTGAAATTCCGGCAAACCCAAGTTTTAGCAGCGCTGTAACCATGGTAGCAGGCGAATATTCCGGAAATTCTGAAACAAACGAGGGCGCCAAAGACACATATACCGGACGGTTTCTCCTTAACATGCGCTTAACTTTGGATACGTCATCCCT
>JAQVEI010000116.1 GCA_028697695.1 Lentimicrobiaceae bacterium | reverse complement strand
GTGTAAAGTGCTGTTCATGCCTTTGCACGATATTGCCTACTTCCCCATTCAAATGCAGGTAATCGACCTGCTGGCGGAAAAAGAAAACCGCAGCAAATACGCCTACATCTTTAACCATGAATTTGGACTCTATGTAGGCCGGTTCTTTGGACTGGTCCTGTTCATTGGCCTGGCGTTTTATGTTTCCAAAGAATTTGCGTTAAGGTATTCGCTTGTAATTGTGGCGATTATCCAAATGCTTTCCATCCCTTTGGCAAAAAATATTATGAAAAACTCTTATCTTGATAAAAATGAGAAAGCTTAATCTGATAATATTCACCAGTGCGTTGTTGGTAACCTTTGCGGGATGTAAAAGGCAAATGGAAGAGCCGGTTACGCAAACTGCCATTCCGCGCATCAGCCAGATGCCCGATTTGCCACAACCCTTAAATATTATTGATTGGGAATCAAAAGCACGGCAATTTGACAGCTTGGCTTTCGATTTTAACAGTACGGCCACCTATGGCCCTTTAATCTGGCTTGACAGTGCCCGCCGCAACATTGACCAGGTTACCTTTGGGCTTTACACGGTGATAAATGATGTGCGTCAGGGTCCGGAGCATTACAATGGTGAATTTCATGAAGCACTTACCTCGCTCAGTGCGCTGGTTAGTGCGGGGTTATTGGGCATTGACAAAACCAGGCAGCAAGGCTACAATTTTGTGAAGATGTCACAAAATTATTTCAATACCGACAATCACTGGAATATCGTGATGAACAACACCAACCCGGATGTGGCTATGGCCGGCGGCGGTTACGGCCGTGACTGGTGGTACGATGTGTATCCGAACGTGCTCTTTTACGGGGTTGCGGCGCTTTACCCTGATGTGGACAACACCGAAAACATACAGCGGACGGTTGCCGAGCAATTTTACAGGGCCGATTCTACCCTGGATGGAAATTATGACTATTCCTACTTCGATTACTCCACCATGCAGGGCAAAAGGAATCACATTCCCTGGCAACAGGATGCAGCGGGCGGACATGCCTATGTGCTTTACTCGGCTTATCAAAAATTTGGTGACCCGCGTTATCTGGAAGGGGCAAAGCGTGCCGTTCAGGTTCTGGTCGACCAGAAAGAAAGCCGTTTTTATGAGATTTTGCTGCCATTTGGTGCTTATACTGCAGCGCGTCTTAATGCCGGGCATGGGACCAATTACGACGTAACAAAACTGCTGAACCATACTTTTGATGGCTGTCAGGCGAAAGATGGCCGTTATGGATGGGGAGTAATTGCAGATAAGTGGGGCGACTATGATGTTTCGGGACTTCAGGGCAGCATCACCGATGGTGGTGGATATGGTTTTTTCATGAACTCAGTGGTTTTGGCCTGGCCTTTGGTACCTTTGGTAAAATACGAACCGCAATATGCTGAAGCCATAGGCAAATACATGCTCAACGCGGTTAATGCCAGCCGCCTGTTTTATCCCGATAAGGTAGATAGCGTACACCAGTGGTTGCCCAAAAAGAAAAACTTTACCCATGGTATCATAGGTTACGAAGGAGTTCGCAAAGCCGATGATTACGGAAAGCCCGAACTGGCCGGTATTTCGCCTGTTTCGCTGGGCGATGGCCCAAAATGGGTGGAAGGACAGCCCGAAGAAACTATGTTCAGTCTTTACAGTACTTCCATAGCCGGGATATATGGTGCTATAGTGCGTCCCACGGAAGTGGAAGGCATATTGGCACTGGATTGCAATGCCACCGACTTTTATGCCGAAAATCCCTTTCCGGTTTATCTGTATTATAACCCTTATGAAGAAGATAAAACGGTAACCTATAATTCCAAATCACCGGTTGATTTGTTTAATGTATTGACAAAGACTTATTTGGCAAAAAACACAGGAGGTAACATCAGCATTCAGATACCAAGCGGGAAAGCTGTTTTAGCTGTTGAATTACCAGCAGGCACCCGGGTTGCTTACAAAGCAAATAAGCTTACTGCCGGTGATGCGGTAGTGGCATACAAATAAAATTCTGTCACAATAAATAAAAACATCTGTTATGATAAAAAAAATACTGTTTCTTGTGATGATGCTTTCGGTCTCCGGAACGCTTTTGGCGCAACGGAGCATCGAAGGCACAGTTAGAGATGCCAAAACCGGAGAAACGCTCATAGGTGTTACGGTTCAGTTGAAAGGCACTACCATTGGCACCATCACCGATATTGACGGACATTATGTGCTGACTTCGGATGAACTTACTGCCAACTCGGTTATTGTTTATTCATATGTAGGCTATGCATCTCAGGAAGTTACGCCGGGAGCCCGCAGCAGCATTGACATTCAGCTAAAGGCTGAACAAACCATGCTGGATGAGCTGGTGGTGATTGGTTATGGCACGGCAAAAAAACGCAATGTTCTGGGGGCAGTCTCCAAGGTTGACAACACCGAACTCACGCGGATGCCTGTAGCCGGGGTTGACCAGGCACTACAGGGCCGGGTGGCAGGAGTGCAGGTAACCCAGAATACCGGTGCGCCGGGCGAAGGAGTGGCCGTACGCATACGCGGAACAGGCTCTATAAGCTCCAGCAACAGCCCCCTGTATATCGTGGATGGTATAGCGATGGCTGATGCATTAAACATATTATCTCCCAATGACATTGACAATATCAGCGTGCTAAAGGATGCATCCGCTGCCGCCATTTACGGTTCGCGCGCCAATAATGGCGTGGTACTTATCACCACCAAAAAAGGAACCAAAGGAAAAACCACCATTACTTACCGTGGCCAAACCGGCTTTCAGCAGGCTACACGCCTCACTCCTATGGTAAATACCGCCGATTATATTACGGTATATAACGAAGCAGCCAGCAACGATAATGCTTTTCTTCCACCAACACTTCAGCGCAGGCTGATTACTGCCGAGGATGCAGCCGGCTTTGCTGATGTTGATTATATGAAGGAGTTGTTGCGCACTGCTCCGGTAAATTCACATGAAATAGCTATATCCGGTGGAACCGAAAAATCCACCTTTCTGCTTTCTACTTCTCTATACGACCAGCGAGGGATTATTAAAAATACAGGATACACCCGCGGCACGGTTCGACTGGATGTAAGCACCGAGGCCAATAAATGGCTGGAGGTGGGTATAAGTATGCTGGCAGGCATGTCAAGTACAGATATCATAGGCAGTTCCGGCGACGGAGCAGGCGGTAATGGAGGCAGTGTGATCCGGTATGCTTTCTTCCGCAACCCCGCTATTCCGGTACGATTTGCTGATGGACGTTTTGTTGACAGGCCGGCAGAATACTTTGGCGCTCAGATTTATGATTCTTTTTTGGGTGATGGTTATAATCCCGTGGGTATGGCCGAATACAACGACAATACGCGCCGCGATGACAGCTACCTGGGAAAGGCATACTTTACCGCGAAAATTACCGAACAACTGAAATTTACCACCAATCTGGGGATGGATTACCGCAACAGTCACAGCCGGAGGTTTAACCCCACCTGGGGCACACTTAACCGCATAAATGCTGTAAATAGTCTGAACATAGCCAAAGAAAACGTGATGAACTGGACAGTAAATAACTTGCTGAACTATGAAACCACCTTTGGCGACAACCATACCCTTTCTGCCCTGCTTGGTTTTGAAGCAATAAAAAACCAGGGCGAAGGCTTGTATGCAAACGATGCCAACTTCCCCGTGGAACAGCCGGAGTTAATTTTTATTGGAAATGGAATTGGCAATAAACTCACTACACAAAACAAATACGCTTCTACCCTGGCTTCCTTCTTTGGCCGGGTCAACTACGATTACCGGGGTAAATACTATATCTCAGGTACTTTGCGCCGCGATGGTTCTTCCCGTTTTACAGCTGATAACAAATGGGGTACGTTTTATTCCTTATCGGGAGGTTGGGTTATGAAACAGGAAAGCTTCCTGAGTGATGTGAACTGGCTGGAAAATTTGAAAATACGGGCAGGTTACGGAGCCATTGGTAATCAGGAAATAGGGCTATATGCCTACAGCGACCGTATTTCACCCTACTTTAACTATCCTTTCGGAGGAATTTCAAACAGCGGTTATGCTCAAACAGCACTGGGGAACGAAAATTTGAAATGGGAAACCAGTTATCAATACAATGGCGGTATAGACGTGGAACTCTGGAGGGGCGCCCTGGCCCTGTCGGTTGACTATTTTTACAAGGTAACCGAAGATATGCTGGTAAAAGAGCCTCTACCCCCCTCAGTGGGCTATGCTGAGGCTGCCTGGATAAACAGCGGGTCGGTACTCAATACGGGAATTGAACTGGAAGCATTGTATCGTCACGACAAAAAACTGTGGGGATATTCCATTGGTGGAAATGTTACCTTTTTGCACAATGAAGTGCTGAAACTGGAGGCTCCGCTCAATGGAGGAAAGGTTGAAACCGGTATTTACGCAACAAAAACCGAGGTGGGTCATCCCATTGGCTCATTCTATATGCTCGAAATGGAAGGCATTTTCCAAAATCAAACCGATATATTGCTTTCTGCTTTCCAGGGAAACAATATACGTCCGGGTGACGTTAAATATAAAGACCAGAATGGTGATGGACGAATAGACAATGCTGACAGGGTACATCTGGGAAGTGCCATTCCCAGGATAATGGCCGGATTGAATTTTAATGCCAATTACAAACAATTTGACCTGAGTTTGTTCTTCCAGGGAGCCTACGGTAATAAGATTTATGTACAGATAAATCAGGACATTGAAGGATTTTATCGTGGATTTCCAGTCACTCAGCGCTATTTTGATGAGCGTTGGACCGGAGAGGGGACTTCCAACAGCCAGCCCCGTCCATCATGGACTGCCAAGTCGAACAATGCACGACCTTCATCCCGGTTTCTTGAGGATGGCTCCTACCTCAGGCTGAAAAATATGCAGATAGGTTACACGTTCTCTCCGGGCATACTTGAGCGGGTTAATGTTTCACGGGCCAGGGTCTATCTGTCGGCAACCAACCTGCTTACGCTCACCAAATACCCAGGGCTTGACCCCGAAATGACAGTAAGCGATAACTCGAAAGACGAAGGCGTACGTGCCAGTGGTATCGACTGGGGTACCTATCCTTCGGCCATGACCTTTATGTTTGGAATCGACATTACTTTTTAAATGGAAAAGGCTATGAAAAAAATCAAATCAAACACAAAAATATTTGCTGCGTTTTTAAATAAAACCCAGCGCATCCACGGAAGCTTAATGGCTACCGCAATACTACTTATTTTGGGTGGTTGTACCGATTTCCTTACCGAAGACCTGGAAGGAGACTTTTCGTCCTCTACCTTTTATAAAAATGAAAGCCAGGCGTTGCAGGCGGTAAATGGAGTGTATAATGGACTCGCGTTCAGTAGCTTAAATAACGCTTTATGGGTCTTTGGAGATATTGCCTCAAATGATGCGGTAAAAGGCGGGAATCCCGGTGACCAGGCTGAAATAACCTATATAGACGAATTTAATGCCGATGCCAACAATGGCATCATCAGCAACTACTGGGCTTTTGCCTATGAAGACATTGCCCGCGCCAACAACGTGATTGCCAATGTTCCTTCAGTACCAATGAATGAAAGCCTCCGCAACCGGATTGTTGGTGAAGCCAAATTTATCAGGGCTTACAATTATTTTAATCTGGTGAACATATTTGGCAAAGTTCCCCTTAAATTACAGCCACAGATTTCTCAGCAAGCCATTCATGTACCGCTGAGTGAAATACCGGCAGTGTATCAACAAATTGAGAAAGATTTGGCCGATGCTGTTATGGTTTTGCCGCCCTCCTATTCGGATAGCGAAATCGGACGGGTAACCAAAGGTGCAGCACTGGCGATGCTGGGTAAGGTAAGCATCTATCAACAAAAGTGGGCAAATGCCATCAATTATTTTCATCAGGTTGAAAATTTGGGACAGTATGGACTGTTGGACAATTATGCTGACCTTTTTAAGCATAAATATGAGAACAACCGGGAATCCATCTTTGAAATCCAGCATCTTACCGATCAGGACCCCTTCACAGGCAGTGCTTTAAACCAATGGTTTGCGCCAGCGCAGGAAGGCGGATATTATTTCAACGCGCCAACCCAGGATTTGGTGAATGCGTATGAAACCAGCAATAATGGAGAGGCTGACCCCCGGCTGGATGCGACAATAGGTCGCAACGGCCAGCCCTGGCTCAATGGTGAGCCTTTCAATGCTGCCTGGTCGCCCACGGGTTACCTCACCAAAAAGCATCAGCAACCTTTGTCCGAGATACCTTCATCACTTAAAGGTGATGGCGATCTCAACTACATTTATCTGCGTTATGCCGATGTGTTGCTGATGAAAGCCGAAGCTTTTAATGAAACCGGGATGCCCGATTCGGCACTGGCAAATCTCAATAAAGTAAGGGCAAGAGCACGGACAAGTTTTCAGGGTACATTGCCCAACGATTTGCTGCAAGATATTACTACAACCAACACCATCGAACTGCGAAACATCATTCACCATGAGCGCAGAGTGGAGCTGGCACAGGAATTTCACCGCTATTTCGACCTGATGCGCTGGGGAAAGGCAGTGGCCGAAACTGCCCTGGGACCTGAATTTAACTACGAAACCAGACGCTATCAGCCCATACCTCAGGCCGAGCTGGATGCCAATCAGGCTATACAATAAGGCAATTTAAATCAGCACTAACGCTTGACCAATGAAAGAAAAAATGAGAATAAAGGACTGCTGTTGATGGAAGGGCCTTGAAGGCAATTCAGCTTAAATTGGAGTAATCCCCAAGTTTTCTATTTAAATAATCACTTAATCAATCACCAATTAAAACTCAAATGTTATGAAAAATTTAATGAAATGGAAATCATTACTGTTGATGCTTTTTGTAGGCACGGCAGTAATTATGAGCTCTTGTAAAGATGACGATGACGATAACGGCATCGTTGAAGGAGACAAAACCGAACTCAATGCATTGATAGCCGAGGCTCAGGCGTTGATAAATTCAGCCACCACCGCCGACTATCCTCAGTCCGCCATCGATGCTTTTAAATCAACACTGGAAACAGTGAAAACG
>JAQVEI010000115.1 GCA_028697695.1 Lentimicrobiaceae bacterium | reverse complement strand
TGAGCGTAATTTATTCAATACCTTCCTTTGTTACATCGACCATGCCTCATTTTTTCCTTTTCAGCTTACGCTCAATACCGATAACAGAGGGAGTTTTGTAGAAACCATAAAACTCAGCAGTGGGGGCCAGGTCAGTTTCTCGACCACGGTTCCAGGCATAACGAGGGGCAATCATTTTCACACCCGGAAAGCTGAACGTTTTGCCGTAATTAAAGGTAAGGCGCGGATTGAGCTTCGCCGGATAGGTACCAATAAAATTTTAAGCTTTGATTTGGATGGTCAACACCCTGCCTTTGTGGATATGCCCGTTTGGTTTACACACAATATCACCAACACAGGTGATGAGGATTTATACACCATATTTTGGATCAACGAATTTTATGACCCGGCAGATACCGACACTTATTTTGAGAAAGTGTAAGATCGGATGCAAAAAACAGCAAAGGACATAAAGGTTATTAGAAATCTTAAAATTCTTGAAGTCACAGAACATTACCTGTTGGCCTCGCGCGGATATACAGTGATGAAAAAATCACTGCCTGAGGGCAAATGGAAGAAGGTAGCTGCTATTCCCGAATTTACCAGACGTATTCTGGCTCATTCCAGATTGGTAGCCAGGCTGTTGCGCCTGGAGATATATTTTATGAAAACATTGTCGGACGGCACCCTGCTTGGCATTGCCCGAAAGGGTTTATTCAGGTTACGGCCGGGACAAAATAAATTTGAAAAGTGCTTTAATATTTCGCGTGGTACCCGCCCAATGAATTTTGCCGAAGATGAATTTGGAAACATTTACTTTGGAGAGTATTTTCATAATGCAGAGAGAGATAAGGTACACATATATTGTTCAAATGATCGAGGCAACTCCTGGCGTGTAGCCTATACTTTTGAAGCGGGTGCCATCCGCCACATTCATGGAATCCACTATGATTCATTCACCAAAAGAATGTGGGTAACTACCGGTGATTTACAAAATGAATGCATCATTGGCTACAGCGATGATGGTTTCAATTCATTCACAGAAGTTTATAGAGGAGGGCAGGAGTTCAGATCCTGTAAATTGCTTTTTACTGAAAATGAGATTTTTTATGGAACGGATTCCGAACTGGAACAAAACCACCTTAGGGTTTTTAACAGGGAAAGCCTTCAAATAATAAATCTCACAAATGTGCAGGGCTCTGTAATCAATGCCACCACAGGTGGAGAACTGTTGTTTTTCAATACAACCGTTGAGCCCTCTGCAGTAAACACCGACCGTCACTCCTATATCTGGTGTGTTAATCCACGTACGCGTCAGGCTGAAGTAGTTCAAAAGTTTGAAAAAGACAAACTTGATCACCGCTATTTTCAGTTTGGTCAATGTTATTTTCCTGAAAATAAGGCAGAACATAACCAAACTTTGTATTTTTCGGGATGTGCACTCAAAAGCATAGACGGCCATAGTATTGAAATGAGCTTAAACCATAATTTTAATAAAGAATGAAAAAGTTAAAAGTCCTGACCGTGGTAGGCACCCGCCCGGAAATTATCCGCTTGTCAAGAGTGTTGGCCAGGCTTGATGAAAGCCCGGCTATAGATCATGTGTTGGTGCATACCGGACAGAATTATGATTATGAACTGAATGAAATTTTCTTTAAAGACCTGGGATTGAAAAATCCGGATTTTTATCTGAATGCAGCCGGAAAAAATGCTACAGAAACCATAGGGCAAATCCTCATCGGGATAGATCCTGTACTTGAACAGCAGCGCCCTGATGCATTCCTGGTTCTGGGAGATACCAACAGTTGTTTATGTGCCATACCGGCTAAAAAACGCCACATACCCATCTTTCATATGGAAGCAGGCAACCGTTGCTTTGACCAAAGGGTTCCGGAAGAATCTAATCGCAAAATTGTAGACCATATCAGTGACATCAATTTAACATATAGCGATATAGCCAGGGAGTATTTGCTTCGTGAGGGTTTAAATCCAGACCGGATAATTAAAACAGGCAGTCCGATGTATGAAGTGCTGAACCATTATATGCCACGTATCCGGCAATCGGAAATTTTAAAGCAACTCAATCTTATCCCTGACAATTATTTTGTGGTTTCAGCTCATCGCGAGGAAAATATCTCATCCGACAGAAACTTCAGGCATCTGATTACTATACTAAACCAGTTGGCCGAACAGTATAATTTGCCGGTAATTGTTACCACTCATCCGCGCACACGCAAACGTATTGATGATGAAAACGTAAGGTTTGATTCACATGTTAAGCTGATGAAGCCTTTTGGGTTTACTGATTATAATCATCTTCAAATGCATGCGAGGGCTGTTCTTTCCGATAGCGGAACCATTAGCGAAGAGTCTTCTGTCTTAAACTTCAGGGCTTTAAACATACGTGAAGCACATGAACGACCTGAGGCTATGGAGGAAGCTTCGGTAATGATGGTGGGTCTGAATCCTGAACGCGTATTGCAGGGCTTGCAGCAATTAGCGCTCCAAAATATTGATAAACGGGACTTCAGATTGGTTGCCGATTATTCAATGCCCAATGTATCGGACAAAGTAGTGCGGATAATATTAAGTTATACCGATTATGTGAAGAGAGTAGTTTGGGGTGAATAAGCAGAAGTAATGCCGGAAAGTTGTTTCCACTACAGCTATAATCAATAGAATAAATCACTGTATTGAGCACAATCAATGCAAATACCAATATTAAGGAATAAGGCATAATCATTCGCTGTCTTCATGAATATTCTTTTCCTTACCCTTTCACGTTTTACCAGCCTCAACGACCGCGGCATTTATCCCGATTTGGTACGTAAGTTTTGCAGGGAAGGCCATCAAATGTATGTGGTGGCGCCCATGGAAAGAAAATTTAAAAAACAGGGCGGGCTTTTCAGGGAAGAAAATCTTACCCTGATAAAGATAAAAACACTCAATCTACAACAATCGGGTGTTATTGAAAAAGGATTGGCCTATCTGATGCTTGAATTTCAGTTTAAACAGGCCATAAAAAAATATTTGAGCAAGGTTCGATTCGATCTTGTTTTATATTCCACACCTCCCATCAACATAACAAAAGCTGTTGAGTATGTAAAAAAAAGAGACAATTCAACAACCTATCTTTTACTTAAGGATATTTATCCGCAAGCAGCCGTTGATGATGGTATATTTGATGGGAACGGGCCAATATATAAATATTTTCGCCGGCAGGAAAAGAAACTTTATCAGCTTTCTGATTATATTGGTTGCATGTCACAGGCCAATGTTGACTACCTCATCAGGCACAACCCTGAAATACCGTTGAATAAACTTGAAGTCAATCCCAACAGTATAGAGCCGCTGGAAGTTCCGGTTCAGGATTTCGAAAAAGATGCATTTCGAAAAAAACACGGTATACCGGAAGATGCTCTGATATTAATATATGGAGGCAATTTGGGTAAATCGCAGGGGATTGAGTTTTATCTGGACATTATGAAAATGAAGGCCGGTGACGAGCGGTTTTTTTTCATCGCCGTTGGTTCGGGTTCGGCTTTTGGTCAAATCAAGCGTTTTATTGATGAAAATAAAATTGCAAACGCGTTGCTAATCAGCTACCTGCCTAAGCAGGAGTTTGATGTCATGGTGGCTTTAAGCGATGTTGGGCTGGTATTTCTTAACAGCTATTTTACAGTGCCCAATTTTCCTTCGCGTATGCTTTCCTATATGGATCAAAAAAAACCGGTACTGGCCGCAACCGATAAGGTTACTGACCTTGGAAACATCATCACTGAAAACAAGTTTGGCTACTGGTCGTTACATGGGGATATGGAGAGCTTTAATAAAAACCTGGAATTGCTTTTCAAAAATAAGAGTGAACTTTCTCATATGGGGCAGATTGCTAACCAATTCCTGCAAAAACATTTTAATGTGGATGTTTCTTTCCAACTGATCGAAAGCAAAATATAGGGGAATGAGCAAAAATAACAAACCCGGAACGATTGTTTTTGTAAATCAAAGCGCTGGCTATCTCATGATAGACATTGTAAATGCTTTTGGAGAAAGATACGCTGAAAGGGTGCTTTTTACCGGAAAACTCAATACACGCAACAGAGTATTGGACGAAGGAGTTAAAATAGAAAAGATAAAAACATATTCAAGGTCTTCGGCGATAAATCGCATACTTGCCTGGACTATAGGTTTTTTTCAGACTTTGGTCAAAATTCGTTTCAAATACCGTTCTGCTCACCTCTTTCTGGTATCAAACCCGCCTTTAACTACTCTATTACCTCTTTTCTGCAAAAACTCTTTTAGCTTCCTTATTTACGATGTTTATCCCGATATAATCTATCAAAACAACTACTTTTCCCGAAAAGCCTTATTTATCAGGTTTTGGGAAAAGCTTAATAAAAAGATTTATCCAAAAGCGCGGGCCATATACACCATTACAGATGGGATGCAGCAGGCGCTCAAGAAATACGCTGGAGAAGTGCCTGTTAAAGTGGTCCCTATCTGGACAGATAATGAGTATTTAAAACCTATTGAAAAAGGAGAGAACTTGTTCATACAAGCTCAACAACTTCAGGGGCAATTTGTAGTTTTGTATTCTGGAAATATAGGTCAATCGCAGAATGTTGATGTTTTGGTTAATCTGGCCGCACGATTCAACAACAAAAATATCTCTTTCGTTATAGTTGGTCAGGGAACACATAAAAATCAGATTGATGGTTTAATTTCAACAAAAGGGGTGAACAACTGTATTGTTTTGCCC
Organism: Lentimicrobiaceae bacterium; assembly: GCA_028697695.1. Taxonomy (GTDB): domain Bacteria; phylum Bacteroidota; class Bacteroidia; order Bacteroidales; family Lentimicrobiaceae; genus Lentimicrobium. Next base: position 2,335 of record JAQVEI010000115.1, on the reverse strand, counting down.
TGGCAAAACAACGAGATGTTCCCTCATGTGCTGGCTGCTGCTGATATTGCAGTGGTGACGCTCAATGAAAAGGCATCACAATCTTCTATACCCAGCAAATTTTATAATTATCTTTCGGTTGGCGCTCCGATATTATCTGTGAGTGGTAAACATTCTGACCTGGAAAAAGTTATCAATACATATCAGGTTGGAAAAAACTTTCAAGCCGGGGAAATAGATCAAATGTATGGTTTTATCAACAGTTTATACTCGCATCCTGAACAGATAGAAAGTTACCGCTTCAATTCATTGAAAGCATCAACATATTTTACGCCCTTAAATGCCAGGCAATTTCTTTAAACGCATACGATAATAAACTGTATTTTCATGTATAAGCACTTTATTAAACCATTGGCTGATGTTGTAATCGGAGTTCTGGCACTTTTGCTGCTTTGGCCGTTTTTGATAATGGTTGCCATCGCCATTAAAATAGATACACCGGGTCCGGCTTTGTTTTTGCAGCCGCGACTGGGTAAAAATGGTAAAGTGTTTAAAATTATTAAGTTCCGGTCAATGTCGGTAAAGCAGGATGAAAATAAAAGCAACAAATTATACGAAAATGACCCCCGAATTACCAAAGTAGGTGCTTTTATTCGTAAAACCAGCATTGATGAACTTCCGCAAATACTCAATATTATAAAAGGCGATATGAGCTTTATAGGTCCACGCCCTCCCGTGGTGCATTTTCCGAAACATTTTTCAGAATATAATGAATTCGAAAAACAACGGTTCCTGGTAAAGCCTGGTATAAGTGGACTGGCACAGGTGAGGTGCCGAGAAATACATGATTGGGATATTAATATTCCCATAGATGTAGAATATGTTCAGAATCAGTCTTTTATGTTCGACATTAATTTGTTTTTAGCCTCATTTTTAATGTTTTTTAAAACAGATAATATTTACAGAAAAGTTTGACATGCCACAATCAGGTAAAATTATATCCATACATCAGCCAAATTACATTCCCTGGCTGGGCTACTTCTATAAAATCTATCAGTCTGATGTTTTTGTATTTCTGGATGATGTGCAATTCTCAAACCAGGGAATGCATAATTATCATTACATTAAAACTCCGCAAGGCCCATTCAGGTTAAAAATACCGGTGTTAAAACATTTTAAAGACAACATAAACCAGGTGAAGATAAACGATGCCATCAATTGGCGGCAGAAGCACCTGAAGACCATTGAAACGAATTATAAAAGATCTGTGAATTTTGAGGAGGTGTACACTGACTTAAAAGATCTTTTATTCAATGATTACCCTGATATTGCTGTTTTGAACAGTACAATGATTGCCTTTTTCTGTCAAAAGCTGGGTATATCTACCCGTTTTATCAGTTCTTCTGAGTTGAATATTACTTCATCGCGTGAACAAAAGATTATAGATATTTGTATTGCTCTTGATGGGGTTGTTTATTATTCAGGTACCGGTGCTAAAGCTTATCAGGATGAGAATAACTTTCTCAACCACGGACTGGAACTCCGGTACTCCAGCTTCAATGCTTTTGAATATCCTCAACTGTGGGGTGATTTTCAATCCAATGTTACCATTATTGATTACCTGATGAATTGTGGCTATAATTGGGATAAAGTAGTATCCAATCAAAAATAAATTTTCCGATGGAAATAGGTAGTTTTATTGAACTTGATATCGAAAATACCGGAGAATACTACCCTGATGGTGAAAATATCGCCAGCTTAAATTCAGCCCGGGCCGGAATTTATCATGCATTGAAGCATTTAGATGTTGAAAAGGTTTATATGCCTTATTATCAGTGCCCAACGGTAAATAAATTTTTGGAAAAAAAAGAAATTAAGATTATTAAGTATCATTTAAACCATTCATTTTTCCCTCTTGTTGAAAAAAATCCGGAAAACACTGCTATTGTGCTGGTCAATTATTTCGGTATATTTTCTCACAGTTTCCTGAAAAAAATAAGTCATGGATTTAACAATGTTATCATAGATAACGGACCGGCATTTTACAACCCGCCTATAGAGGGCTGTTATAATGTATATTCGCCCCGAAAATTTTTTGGCGTCCCGGATGGGTGTTATGTCATTGTGCCTTCAGCGCGGCATGGCATCGAAAATTACAAACAGGATTATTCATCAGCTACTTCCTTATACCTGTTGAAACGGCATGAAGCCGGATGCAGCAATTCATACAATGAAAGGTTGAAAAACGAAGAAAGAATTGATGAATCAGATATCCTTAGAATGTCGTTGCTAACCAAACCACTTCTGAAAGGCATCAATTATCAAAATATTCGGCACCTGCGAAGACGGAATTTTG
>JAQVEI010000114.1 GCA_028697695.1 Lentimicrobiaceae bacterium | reverse complement strand
ATGCCTGCTATCACTGATACATTGACCATTTTACACGCCAATGAATTCCATGGCCGGTACATGCCTTTTGAAGTGGCACCCGGAAGTGCGACATCTCAAACCGGTGATCCAGGCGGCGAAAACAGTTTCGAATTCAAACACCATGGTGTGGTAGGTGGTTTGGCAGTAATGGCATCGGCCATTGATAGTATTCGAAAAAAATATGGTAAAGAAAATGTGCTACTTGTGCATGCCGGCGATACCTATAGCGACGATTTATTGGGCAACATTACCAAAGGGGAAGCAATCATACGGCTGATGAATAAAATGGGTTTTGACTTTATGGCATTTAGAAACCACGATTTCGATTATACATTAGAGCGTACCCGGGAATTGCAGGAGATGGCCAATTTTCCCATGCGGGCAGCCAATATTATCGAAAAAGGAAAGCCCATTTTTGGCGATCCGGTGGCAATAGTAGAAAAAGCAGGCATAAGAGTAGGACTACTTGCGCTTGGATACCACAATACCCCGCTAACCACTAATCCCGAAAATGTGAAAGCACTAAAGTTTCTCAATGGTATTGATGTGGCCCAACAGTATGTTGATGATTTGCACAAACTAGCAGACATTGTGGTTGTAGTTTCTCATCAGGGAACAAAAGCAGATGAAATGCTTCTAAAAAAGATAAACGGGATAGATGTATTGATTGGTGGTCATTCGCACGATGAAATTGCTAAATCCGAACAGGGTGCAATGGCACAGTCGTTGGCAGATGCCGCAGTTTTGGGCGAAATAAATATAACATTGGAAAATGGCCGGATAAAGGAAGTTAAATCTAAAAATCACGTGCTGTGGAACAGCCAGTTTGAGGCAGATCCTCAAATTGCGCGTTTCATTCATTCCTTGCGCGCACCCTTCCTCGATACCCTTGAAATGGTGGTTGGCACTGCCACTGAACGTATTGAGAGGAATTATATGTCCGAAAGCCCCTTTGATAAGTTAGTAGGGAATATACTGCGGGAAAAAGAAAATAGCGAAATCGCGCTTCTGACAGGGGTTGGATACGGAATTTCAATCCCGAAAGGTAAAATAACACGTGAACAGGTTTACACGCTCATTCCCCATTCCTCCAAAATTGTTACCCTTCAGTTATCCGGAAAACAAATCTTGAAAACGCTTGAACAAAGTGCATGGAACATTAAACCCGAAAATCCTATGGATAGAGTAGGTGGCCTCATCCAGACTTCGGGTATGAAATGGAGCGTAAATTTTAACCAACCGCGCGGGAAAAGGATAAGTGCGGTAGAAGTTGGAGGGCAGGCACTGGATCCCAGACGCCTGTATAATGTGGTTACTCATTCAGGAATTTTGGCCGGGGCGCACCGGTACAATGAAATTGCCAAAGGCAAAAACATCATAAAGAAAAACGAACCGCTCAATGAAGCCATAGTGAATGCTTTCCAACAAATGGGCACCGTTTCACCGCCTGAAATGGGCGATGTAAATAGAATTGACAAATAAGTCGTACCGCAAAACCTTGTTTATGCAGGGTATGGCACTTTAATTAGTTTTGGGATTTCATTCATTTCCTTAAAATGTAGGGAAGAATCCTCATATCATAGCAGTTTTTGCTCATTTTAACAAACGTATCAAAAAAGACCTGAGAAAGCGAGCCGGTGAGGAAATGGTAACCTGATAATGTCATAATGCTAATAATCAATAAGATAACTAAAACATTATTCCTGTAATGACGTTTAATATAAGTAGGAGAATTTAACAATATGCGTATTAATACCCATACCGGGTGTAATATTTTCATTGAAAAAGTAGTAGTTTGACGACTTGATCTGAGTATGCATTCTGAACTATTTTTGTCTCATGAACGAGCAACTATTCTATGCCAGAAAAAAGAGGCTCCTTTTTAACCAAAATTTATTAAACGAATATTAAAATTTGAAACCATGAAAAAGATACTACTTATTTCACTTTTATTAATCCCGGGGTTAATCGTTTTTGGACAGGTCAGACCTAAAGGCAGTACGAAACCACCGGCCATTATGCTCGGCTTTGACATTGAGGCTGTAAAATCGGCATATGCTCATTGGAACAACGACAATCCCGATGAATCATGGGAGTTAACCTCGTTTCCCAACCGATTGGTATATTATTGTGATAACTCAGGGAATAAGGACAGATCCAACGTAGCACACATTTACGATTTTGATGAAGATGGAATCAACCACACCTACACTACTGTAGCTGTGCAGGAGAAGATTAAATATGCCTGTGATTACCTCAACAATATTGCCCTGAGAAATCGTTATCTGTATGAATATCAGGGAGTGAATGAAGAAAATCAGGGTGTATGGATCTCGAATAAATTTATGGCCCAATATACAGGTTGCAATTGTGGAAATCTAAAAATAGTAGTAACATCAAACATTACTGAGGAGCAAATTATTGACCAAATGGGAGCATGCCCGGTGAAGCCCGGGAAATCAGGCGAATTGCTCTCCATAGCCTATACTACATTAAAATAAAATCTGTGTCAGGGGTGGATGATAAGCGGGTCTGTTCAGATCCGCTTTTTTTATCAACTCTTGTTTTTTTTACTAATTTTTAAGGCAAATAAATGCCGGTAGTTAAACTTTATAGATAGGCGGTTGTTTACTATACGTATTATAATCCATTTTACTAAAAACAATGAATATGAAAACAAAAAGACTACTTTTTCTGGTTTTGGCTGGATTTTTCGGTTTAACCATGTTTGCTTCCTGTGGTGGCGGTGGTGGCTCACAAGAGCAAACTTCTGCCGATGAAAGCACTAAGATGGAAGCAACTGACGGACCCGATGCGGCCCAAATGGCTAAAGGTGAAAAAATTTACAACGAAAAATGCTTCGCTTGCCATCAGAAAGATGGAAACGGTATTCCCAACGCTTTCCCAACATTGGTAGGCTCTGATTTTCTGCTTAATCATACCAAAGAAGCTGTAGCACAGGTGCTGAATGGTTCCGAACATGTACCCAGCCATGGTGATGTAAAATATCCTGCTCCAATGCCACCTCAGGTTGACAATTATGAAGATGCAGTGGCTGTAATTAACTACGTGCTTAACAACTTTGGCAATGATGGCGGATACATTACAGTTGACGAGGTAAAGGATATTGAAATTATCCGGTAAAAACGGCTGTGAAAATTAATGATACGCTTAAATAGTGGTAGCCTTCATGCAGTCTGCCACTATTGCTCTCATCGTATTCTAAACTTACGGGAATGGAATGAAACATCTGATTCATCTATTCTCATTTGTTCATTTAAATATCAGAATATGAAAAAGTTGTTTTACACCTTAATGATGTTATTCATTAGCCTGACACTTGTGGCGCAGGAAAAGGAAACCAAGGAATACACCAATTTTATTTCATGTGAGGTAGACGGTAAACCCTTTAAGGCAGAAGCCCGTAAAATGAAAATACCTATTAGTGGGTTTGAATACCTGGGTTTGGCCGCTTTTCAGGTTGGACCGGATATATCTGTCTGGATCACATTGTATTATCTTTCAGGAAATCTTAAACCCGGGACGTATGACATAGTTTCGGAAGAATATATTGAAAATAAAGCCAGGAAAAAAGCCGAAGAGAATCTGGTTTGGGCACTTATTGATTATACAGAAGAAACCAAAGGCCTTGGTCACGCTTTTCATGACGGAGAGTCGATGAGTGGCACCCTTACTATTGAGGAAATTGGTGATAAGACCATCAAAGGGACATTTGAAGCGACCCTGAAAGGAGTTTATTACAAGAAGCGGGCAGTGGCCACCATGACAGGAAGTGGTATAAAAGACAATCTGTGGGATAAGGCAGTTACCAAAGCCGGAGGTGGAATGCTGGTTTCAGGCCCCCACGATCACGACAATACAAAGAAAAGCAAAGAAACCGATACCATTGTGCTCACCAATGGTAATTTCTACCTGGACTGGAACAAAGACGAAGACAAAGCAAAGTAATATTCTTTGATTCCGCTATACCTTCTCAATAAAGCAAGCTACGTTGCTCTTTAATCTTTTCATCACTGATGTAATCATCGTAATCCATCAGCTTGTCGATCATGCCATTTGGCCCGATTTCTATGATGCGATTACAAACGGTTTGTATAAATTCATGATCATGTGAAGACATGAGGATGTTTCCTTTAAATTTTATCAGCGTATTATTAAAGGCCTGTATTGACTCTAAATCCAGGTGGTTGGTTGGCGTATCAAGTAACATCACATTGGCATTACGAATCATCATTCTGGCGATCATACAGCGCACCTTTTCGCCTCCCGACAATACATTGGCCTTTTTATAAACTTCCTCGCCCGAAAACAACATTTTGCCTAAAAATCCTCTAAGGTAAAGTTCTGTTGTGTCGGAAGAGAATTGTCCAAGCCAATCTATCAGTGTAAGATCCGTCTCAAACAAATGCTCGTAGTTCAAAGGCAGATAGGCTTTGAGTATGGTTTGGCCCCATTCAAAATGTCCTTCATCGGGTTGTATATGTCCTTTAAGAATTTCAAAAAGCTGAGTCATCGCACGGTTATCCCGCGAAAGAAAAATTATTTTATCGTCCTTCATCACGGTGAAGTTGACATCTTTGAAAAGTACCTCCCCATGAATGCTTGCCTTAAGGTTGGTAACCTCCAGTATATTGTTGCCCGGTTCACGTTCGGGCGTAAAAATAATGCCCGGATACTTTCTTGTTGAGGGTCTTATCTCCTCAATATTTAGCTTCTCGATCATTTTCTTGCGACTGGTGGTTTGCTTCGATTTAGACACATTCGCGCTAAAGCGTGCAATAAATTCCAACAATTCTTTTTTACGATCTTCTGCTTTTTTATTTTGCATCATTTGCTGCCGAAGTGCAAGCTGGCTCGATTCATACCAAAAAGAATAATTGCCAGGGAAAAGCTGAATCTTATTAAAGTCAATGTCAACAATATGGGTACAAATGGAATCCAGAAAGTGACGGTCGTGAGAAACTACCAGTACCGTATTTTCGAAATTTGAAAGATGGTTTTCAAGCCAGTTCACCGTTTCTAAATCCAAATCATTCGTAGGTTCATCCAGCAGCAGATTATCCGGTTTTCCAAAAAGAGCCTGGGCCAAAAGAACTTTTACTTTCAACTTGCCATCCAGGTCACGCATCATTGACTGATGATACTTTTCGGCAACTCCCAACCCGCTGAGTAAGCTTGCAGCATTACTTTCAGCATTCCATCCGTCCATGGCTGCAAACTTATCTTCAAGTTCAGCCGCAAGAAGTCCGTCAGATTCCGAAAAATCAGGCTTGGCATAAATGGCGTCTTTCTCATGCATGAGCGACCACAGCGTTTTGTGACCGATAAGGACAGTATCCAATACCGTATAACTGTCGAAGCCGGAATGATTTTGACTCAACACCGACAGACGTTCGCCCGGCGCCATACTTACATGGCCTTTTGAATATTCCATTTCGCCCGAAAGCAGCTTCAAAAATGTGGACTTGCCTGCACCGTTAGCGCCGATAATACCGTAGCAGTTGCCGGGCATAAACTTTAAGTTGACATCCTGAAACAATATCCTTTTCCCAAACTGAATTCCCAAATCAGAAACTGTGATCATTTAATAGTGTGTTAATTAACGGCAAAAACGCCTTTTCCCTTAAAGGGGGGCAAAGGTAAACTTTTAATTTCGGATTTCGGAAGAATGAAGTTGAGAGTAGGAGGCAGGAGGTAGGAAGTCATCCCTGGTACCTCGCCCCTAATCTAAAAAATAACCCTATTTTTGCGATTACAATATTGTTTTTATGGCCAGTTGTGCGCATTGTGGTTTGGATTGTGGAAAGCATCCGGTGATGTTTGAGGAGTTGCCTTTTTGTTGCGATGGATGCAGCATGGTGTATCAGATTCTGCATGAAAAAAAGATGAGCCGCTATTACACTATGATGCCAACTCCCGGCATTCGCCTTGATGAAGAAAATAAAACCGGCATCCGCTATGCCTTTCTTGATGACAAAGAAGTTAAGCAGCAATTGCTTGAATTTTCTGATGGCGGAGTGTCCAGGGTAAATCTTTTTATTCCGGCCATTCATTGTAGTTCCTGTATCTGGTTACTTGAAAACCTGCATACCCTGCATCCGGGCATACTTCATTCACATGTCAATTTTGTACGCAAGGAAGTTAGTATAACCTTTCGCGATACTGAAATCAGTCTGCGGCAATTGGTTGAATTGCTGCATACCATTCACTATATTCCCGAACTTAGCCATCGCACTAAATCTAAAGACGACCAGCAAAAAGCCAACCGGAAAATATTGATGAAAATTGGGGTTGCCGGTTTCGCTTTTGGGAATATCATGTTGCTCAGTTTTCCTGATTATATGCCTGGCGGAGGCGAAATTGAAAAGGTGTTATCGGGAACCTTTGGCCTTATCTCTTTTATTCTGGCCATACCTGTAGTAACCTTTTGCAGTAGCGATTTTTTTCTTTCGGCCTTCAAAAGCCTTCGAAAAGGTGTTATAAATATTGATTTGCCCATCTCTATGGGCATAATTGCGTTGTTTTTGCAAAGTAGTTGGGTGATCTTCAATGGCTCGGGGCCTGGATATATGGATTCGCTGGCCGGTTTGCTTTTTTTTATGTTGATTGGACGTTGGTATCAGGGGCGTACTTACCAGTCATTGTCCTTTGATCGCGATTATTTGTCGTATTTTCCTATTGCAGTTACACGCATCAGAGACGGGCAGGAAGATTTTGTTCAATTAAAAGCTCTCGAAAAAGGAGATACTATTCTGGTGCGCAATGGCGAATTGATCCCGGCAGATTCCATTCTTGAAAAAGGAGAGGGTAGCATAGATTATAGTTTTGTTACCGGCGAATCTTTTCCGGTGGTTAAGGAAGTGGGTGATTTTGTATATGCCGGAGGGCGGCAAACAGGAGCCGCGCTTATGTTAAAGGTAGAAAATGCAGTAGAGCAAAGTTATCTCACCCGCCTTTGGAACGAAGAAAACTCAGGGCAGGAGGAAAGGCGGGGATTACAAACTACAGTCAATCGTGTGAGCCACTATTTCACTATTGTCATAATCCTTATTGCTACCGCGGCATTG